>JAUNTK010000159.1 GCA_030538735.1 Pseudomonadota bacterium | reverse complement strand
TATTGCTGGATGATGCACGCTGCAGCGCCGTCATCGCGCCAACCCGCCGCGCACTTGGCGTGCATCACGCCAAGCTGGATGCACGCTTGATTGATTTTGATGCGCCCGCCGACGATGCCGCGCTGTGGTCGGCCGATGCGGTGATCTGTGCACTCGGCACCACGATCAAGCAAGCCGGCTCACGCGCGGCCTTCCGCCGTATCGATCACGGCTATCCATTGCAGTTTGCCCAACTCGCCCGCCGGCATGGCACGCCGGCATTTGTGCTCAATTCCGCCAAGGGCGCCAACCCCGATTCGCGGATCTTCTACAACCAGATCAAGGGCGAGCTGGAACGCGACTTGATCGCGATGGGTTGGCCCTCGCTAAGTCTGGTACGCCCCAGCTTGATCGACGGCGAGCGCAGCGAATCACGTCCGGGCGAAGATATCGGGCTGGTGTTTTCGCGCCTGTTCAACCCGGTTCTGCCACGCGGCTGGCGCAGCAACCCCGCCACCCGTATCGCCCAGGTAATGGTCGATGCCGCCTTGGCCGCCACGCCGGGCCTGCATATCGTTAAATCCGATCAACTGATCGCGAAACCGTAGCGCGGGGCTCGCTTGCGGCCGCGTACACCCGATGCGAACGCCCATCGGGTCATGCAACTGAAGCCCGGCAATCCCCGCAAATCACGCCCCGGTCTTGCGCGCCCAAATCGCACGATCAATCCGCTCGCCCAGTTCCGGGTAGGCGGCAGGGTCGAAGACCGGCTCGCGCCCGCTTGCAAGCTGTGCGGCATAATCGCGGGTCAGCTTGATCACCACGCCGGATAGCAACATCACCGCCGCCAGATTGATCAACGCCATCAAACCCATCGCCGCATCGGCGCTATCCCAGACCAGTTCAACCTTGCTCAGCGCGCCCCACGCCACCATGCCAAGGCACGCAAGCCGCATACACAAAAACGCCCATTTGCCGCCGCGCAAAAATGTCACCGACGATTCCGCATAGGCATAGTTGCCGACGATCGAGGTCAGCGCGAAGAACAGCAAGGCAATCGCCACAAACTTGGCCCCCCAACCACCAAAATGCTCGGCCATCGCATTCTGGGTCAGCGCCACGCCCTCGTGCGATCCACTCATCGCGCCAGAAAGCAAAATCATCAACGCCGTCGCCGTACACACCAGCAAGGTATCGACGAACACGCCAAACGCCTGCACCAGACCTTGGCTGGAAGGGTGATGCGGCACCGGCGTCGCGGCGGCGGCGATATTGGGCGCGCTGCCCATGCCGGCCTCGTTGGAGAACAAACCGCGCTTGACACCATTCAACAACGCCGCCGCCAACCCGCCCAGCACGCCACCGGCCGCCTGATCCAAGCCGAACGCGCTTTTGACGATCAAGGCCAGCACCGCCGGCACTTCACTGATATTGGTCAGCACCACCCACAACGCCAAGCCCAGATAGGCCAGCGCCATCAGCGGCACCACCGATACCGCGAATCGCGCAATCATGCGCAGCCCGCCAAAGATGATGAACCCGGCCAGCAGCACCAACGCAGCCGCGCTCACCCGTGGCTTAATCGCGAACGCCTCATTCATCGCGCCGGCAATCGAGTTGGCCTGCACCGCGTTGAACACCAGCCCAAACGCGACGATCAGGCACACCGAAAACACCATCCCCCAGCCGCGCGAGCCCAAGCCCCGCCAGATATAGAACGCCGGCCCGCCCCGGTATTGGCCATTGTCATCGCGCACTTTGTAGAGCTGGGCCAGCGCGCTTTCCGCATACGCCGTCGCCATGCCGAGCAAGGCCACCATCCACATCCAGAAAATCGCACCCGCCCCGCCAATGCCCAACGCCATCGCCACGCCCACCAAATTGCCGGTGCCGATGCGTGAGGCGAGGCTGGTAGTCAGCGCCTCAAACGGCGAAATCCCCGCGTTGTCCTCGCGCCCACCGGCAAACACCACCCGCCACATATGCGGGAACCAGCGCACTTGGATACCGCCCAGCCGCACACTGAAATACACGCCAACCAGCGGCAGGATGCCGATCAGCAACCAGTTCCAGATCACCCCATTGATGGCGCCAACTGCACTGGCCAAGGCGGCTTCGATGATATTCATGGGGCGGGGCTTCCTACGCAATGCAGGCAGCAAGACTAACAAAGCGCGCCCCGGCACCGCGCCAGTCGCTAAAATCGCGGATTGACCACACAGGAATACGGCATGAAATTGCTCGTCATCGGCGCTGGCGGCCGCGAACACGCGCTGGCGTGGAAACTTGCCCGCTCTAGTCGCGTGGACGAAGTCCTCGTCGCCCCCGGCAATGCCGGCACCGCCCACGAGCCCAAATGCCGCAATGTCGCGGTCAACGCCACCGATATCGATGGCCTGCTGACATTGGCGCAAGAAGAAGGCGTGGCCCTGACCGTAGTCGGCCCGGAGGCACCGCTGGTGCTGGGCGTGGTCGATGCATTCCGCGCCGCCGGCCAGCGCATTTTCGGCCCAACCGCCGCCGCCGCCCAGTTGGAAGGCAGCAAGGCCTACGCCAAGGATTTCCTCGCCCGCCACGGCATCCCCACCGCGTTCTACGCGGTGCATGACGATGTCGATGCCGCGCTGGCCTATGTGCGCGAAAAGGGCGCGCCAATCGTCATCAAGGCCGATGGCCTCGCCGCCGGCAAAGGCGTGATCGTGGCGATGACGCTGGATGAGGCCGAAGCCGCCGTGCGCGACATGCTCGCCGGCAACAGCTTCGGCCAAGCCGGCTCCCGAGTGGTGATCGAAGAATTCCTCGATGGCGAAGAAGCCAGCTTTATCTCGATGGTCGATGGCAAAACCGCGCTGCCGATGGCGACATCACAAGACCACAAGCGCGTCGGCGATAACGACACCGGCCCCAATACCGGCGGCATGGGTGCCTACTCGCCGGCCCCGGTGGTCACCGCTGACGTGCATGCGCGGGTGATGCGCGAAGTGGTCAACCCCACCGTCGCCGGCATGATCAAGGATGGCCTGCCATTCACCGGCTTCTTGTATGCCGGCCTGATGATCGATGCCAACGGCGCGCCGAAAGTCATCGAATTCAATGTGCGTTTCGGTGACCCGGAAACCCAGCCGGTAATGCTGCGCCTCGATTCCGACCTGCTCGATCTGATCGAAGCCGGCATCGATGGCCAACTCGACCACGCCCAGCCCATCTGGAACCCGCAGCCCGCACTCGGCGTGGTGATGGCCGCCGCTGATTATCCCGATACGCCGCGCAGTGGCGATGTCATCCACGGCCTCGATACCGAATTGCCAGCCGCTAGCAAGATCTTCCACGCCGGCACCCGCTTCGATGACGCGGGCAATGTCATCACCAGTGGCGGCCGCGTGCTCTGCGCCACCGCGCTTGGCGACAACATCGCCGAGGCTCAGCGCAATGCCTATGCCGCCACCGATAAAATCCACTGGGATGGCGAATTCCACCGCCATGACATCGGCTGGCGCGCCATCAACCGCGATTGAGGTCAATCATCGGGCGTGGCCTAAGTTTCGGCTCGCTCGGTTCGCACTTAACACACCCAGCTCGACGCAGCGATGGCGTCGGGCTTTTTGTGGCTCGGCTTCTGCATTACCAGCGCGCAAAAGAAAACGCCCCCGACACATGGGCGTCGGGGGCGTTAGGAATAAAACTGGCGATGACC
>JAUNTK010000026.1:13429-26121 GCA_030538735.1 Pseudomonadota bacterium | reverse complement strand
AGCGCAGACGGCCTAAACGCCCCTTGAGAGTGTCCAGAAAAGGTTGACCACCACACCCCTTTGGCGGTATCTATTTTGGCGGCCTGCCAGATACCGTCAACAATACCGTCAAACTTGACGGTATTCCACGGGCCCCACTGGGACGGCGCAAGACGGTCGGGCAATAAAAAACCCCGGAAAACCGGGGCTTTTGGGTATCTCTTGGACTTCCTAGGAAGTTATCTTGGTGGGTCGTGATGGACTCGAACCATCGACCAAGAGATTAAAAGTCTCCTGCTCTACCAACTGAGCTAACGACCCACAGGTGTCTTGCGACACGCCCGACATTGCGCCGGGGCGTGCATCTTACACGATATAGCGCGTGTTGTCGGCAATGCCGGCATCGATGAAGCCCTGCGCGCGTAATCGGCAGGCATCGCAATGGCCGCAGGCGCGGCCTTGGGCATCGGCCTGATAGCAGCTGACGGTCTGGGCGAAATCCACGCCCAGACGCACACCTTCACGCACGATGGTGTCCTTGCCCATCTGCATCAGCGGCGCGTGGATGCGGATGCCGGCACCTTCCACGCCGGCCTTGGTGGCGAGGTTGGCGAGGGTTTCAAAGGCCTCGATGAAGGCCGGGCGGCAGTCGGGGTAGCCGGAGTAATCCACCGCGTTGACGCCGCAGAAGATGTCGTTGGCGCCCAGCACTTCGGCCCAGCCAAGCGCGACCGCAAGCATGATGGTGTTGCGTGCCGGCACGTAGGTGCTGGGGATGGCATCGCCGCCAAGTTCATGGCCGTCAGCGTCGGTGGGCACGGCGATGTCATCGGTCAGTGCCGAGCCGCCAATCGCACGCAAATCGACGTTGACCGTCTTGTGCTGCGCGGCGCCGGTCATTTGCGCCACCCGGTTGGCCGCCTCCAGTTCCGATTGATGGCGCTGGCCGTAGGCGACGGAAAGCGCGTACACCGCGAAGCCCTGATCGCGGGCGATGGCGGCGACCACGGCAGAATCCATGCCGCCAGAAACCAGCACCACGGCGCGCTTTGGCATTGTCATGTTCATCGCCCCTGCTCCTCGCCCCAGAGTTGCTTGTGCAGCTGGGTCTGGAAGCGCACCGGCAGGCGATCCTCGACGATCCAATCGGCCAGTTCGCGCGGTTTGATTTGGGTGTAACTGGGCGAGAACAGCACTTCGCAGATTTCGGTGAGGCGATGCCGGGCCACCACCTGTTTCGACCATTCGTAATCGGCACGCGAGCAGATCACGAACTTGACCTGATCGTGCGCGGTGAGCAAGGGCAGATTCTCCCAGCGATTGCGGGCGGCCTCGCCAGAATCCGGTGTCTTGATATCGACCACCCGCATCACCCGTGGGTCTACCTCGGCGATATCGATCGCACCAGAGGTCTCCAGCGAAACCGCGAAGCCGGCATCGCAGAGTTTCGCCAGGAGTTGGATACAGCGCTTTTGCGCCAGCGGCTCACCGCCGGTGACGCAGACATGACGCACGCCGTGGCTCTCAACTTCATGCACGATGGCATCAATCTCGCGCCATTCGCCACCGTGGAAGGCGTACGCCGTATCGCAATAGCCGCAGCGCAGCGGGCAGCCGGTCAGGCGCACGAATACGGTTGGCCAGCCAGCGGTGCGTGATTCGCCCTGCAGCGAGCAGAAGATTTCGGTGATGCGCAAACGATCCGCCGTAGCGGCGGATTCAACGGGGTTAGCAGTCATCGGGCAATTTTACCGCTGCCCGGGCGGCGCGGCATCATCGCAGGTCAGCGGCGCGGGGCGGCCGTCGCACGCAGGCGTTGCTCGGCGGTGCGTGCGGCATCGCTGGCCGGATAGTGCGCGATCACCGCATCAAACGCGGCACGCGCCTCGGCATCCTGCTTCAAGCCCTGCAGCGACATGCCGTACTTCAGCAGGCCGCCCGGTGCCTTGTCATGGTTGGGCCAGCGCCGCACCAGATTGCGGAATTCTTCGGATGCCAGTTGGTAGTTTTCGGTGACGTAATAGCTCTCGCCCAGCCAATAGGCGGCATTCGGCGCATACGGGCCAGCCGGGAAGGCTTCGAGAAAATCGGAGAACATGCGCGCGGAATCGGCATACTTGCCCGCCTTCAGCGCAGCCAACGCGGCATCGTAGGCCTGCCGCTCATCCTGCGTGGCCGGTTGTGGCCGCGCCGGTGCCGATGTGTCTGGCGGCGTCACCGGCCCTGTGCTGGCCTCGCCCGGCTCCAGCACGATCGGCGGCGGCGCGCTGGCCGCTTCCAAACGCTGCAGACGTGCATCCACATCCAGATACTGGGTGCGGGCCGAGCGTGCGGTTTCGTTGTTTTGATGCTGCAGTTCTTCGATCTGCGCACGCAAGCCACGCACCTCGCTGCGCAAATCTTCGATCTGCGTCAGCAATTCCAAGGTGGGCGAAGGCGCATTCGCCTGCTGCTCCAACGCGGCCACGCGGTCGGCAACACTTTGCCGGCGCTGCGCCTCGGCAGTCAGCGGGGCCAGCATCGCCAGCGTGAGCACGGGCAACAGCAGTATCGAATGCGACTTCTTCATCATCAAAAACTCAGGGCACGGTGTAGTTGAGATCGGTGCGACGGTTCTGCGACCAGCAACCTTCGTTCGATTCGCGGCATTCCGGGCGCTCTTCACCAAAGCTCACCACGGTGACTTGCGCGCTATTGGCACCCTGCGCTTGCAGTGCTTGCGCCACGGCATTGGCACGGCGCTCGCCAAGGCCCAGGTTGTATTCCTGGCTGCCGCGCTCATCGGTATTGCCTTCCAGCGTCAGGCGTGCGCCCGGGCGGTCGCGCAGGTACTTGGCGTGGCAGAGGATGATGTTTTGGTATTCCGGCTTGACGCTGTATTGATCCAGATCGAAGTGCAGCGCGCGCTGACGCAGGCAGGCATCGCGGTCCAGATCGGCGGCGGTGTACAGGCCACTGCTGGGCGGCGGCGGGGTGGTGCTTGGCGTGGTGCTGCCCGAATCGCTGGTGACCGGCGGCGGCGGGGTTTCCTTCACTTTTTTGCTACAGGCAACCACGCTGGTGCACAGCATGGCGGCGATGATGAGACGAGGAATCGGGTGCATCACGTTCTCCTTGGGTGGTCGGTCGATAAAACAGGCGGGGTATCAGGATTATTGGCGGTCGCGCAATGGCGACCACGCCGGGTCGCGCAGATCGCCGCCGGCGGCATCCAGGCGCTCGCGCACCCGGCCATCGGTGGAAACAATGTACAGGGCGCCACGGCTGCCGGCACGCCCGGCATACACGGCCATCGAGGCATTCGGTGCCAGGCTTGGTGATTCATCCAGCGAGCCGGGCGAGATCGTGCTCCAACGTGCGCCGCCCAAGCTGCTATCCATCAGCGCGATGCGGTAACTATTGCCCGCGCCCTGCACGGTGACGATCTTGTTGCCATCGGCCGATACCGAGGCATCGGCGTTGTAGCCGCCCTGAAAGCTGACCCGGGTAGCCCCGCCGCCGCTGGCCGGTGCGCGATAAATCTGCGGTCGGCCACCGCGATCCGAGGTGAAGTAGAGATAGGCACCATCGGCGCTCCAAGCGGCGCTGGTATCGATGCCGGATTGCTGGGTGATCTGGGTCAACGCCTTGCTGGCAAGATCCATCACATAGATTTCCGGGTTGCCGCTGCGCGAAAGCGTCATCGCCAGCCGACGGCCATCGGGCGAGAACGCCGGCGCGCTATTGATGCCGGCAAACCCGGCCACGCGCTCGCGCTGGCCGCTGCCAAGATCCTGTACATAGATCGCGGAATTGCCGCTCTCGAAGCTGACATAGGCCAGGCGCTTGCCATCCGGGCTCCATGCCGGCGACATCAGCGGCGAGTTGGAGCTGGCCACGCTGTTGGCGCGGGCACCGTCGGCATCGGCCACCATGATGTTGTAGGTGGCGGATTTGCCAAGACCATTGACGCTGACATAGGCGATCCGCGTCCAGAACGCACCGCGCACGCCAGTGATCTTTTCGTAAACCTCATCGGCAATCTGGTGGGCGATATCGCGCAGCGCAGTTCTGGGGCCGGTCTTGATCAGGCCGATCACGCGCTCTTGGCGGGCGACATCGAACAGCTCGTATTGCACGGTGAGATCCCCGCTGACGCGGCCGACCAACAGCCAGTCTTGGCCCAAGGTGCGCCAGAACGGGTAATTGACCTCGGCCATCGAGCTGGGGCGCTCGGCCATATCGCGCTCAGGCAACGGGCGGAACTGGCCGGAACGGGCCAAGTCGGCAGTGATGATCGCAGCGATCTCGGTGCCTTCGGCACTGCCGCCAAACGGCACTACGGCAATCGGGGTGGCCGCATCACGGCCGCCGACCAAATCCACTTCGGCCTGCTGAGCAAAGGCGAAACCCGCCTGCAGCAGCAGGGCCAGGCCCAATAGAAAACGGTTGATCACGCGGTATGGGTTTTTCATTGATCGGACTAAGTGCGAGGCAATCTTGCCAAGATTAACGTGCCGCACGGTGATGGATGAATGAAAGTTCAGAAAGCCGGCGGCGTTGGCCGGCCGCGTGGCTTGGCGCATTCATCGGTATCAGCGCGAGGGATAGAAATTGACCACAAAATCGCGCAGGGCAAGGTTCTCGTTGCCGGTCAACGGCAGCGGGCTGGCGCTCATCACCGCGGCCTCCACGCTGCGACGATTTTGCTCGCTGTACGGGCAACTGGGCTGCACTTCGGCGGAGAGCACCTCGCCACCGGGCAGCAGTTTGATGCGGATCGGGCAACGCTGGCCGCGCGGGATGTCATCCGGGCGGCGCCATTTTTTTTCGATCTCATCCACCACCAAGGCCAGCCATTCGGCACGCGGGTCGCGGCCTTGGCCCGCCCCAGTGGCCGGCCCCGGGTTGGAGGCCCCGCCCCGGTTGGCGGCACGCGCCTCGGCATCACGCTGCTGCTGGGCGCGGGCATCGGCCAATTGCTTGGCGCGTGCTTCGCGCTCGGCCCGGGCCTTGGCTTCCGCCTCGGCTTTGGCGCGAGCATCGGCCTCACGCTGTTGCTGGGCCGCCAGCCGCCGCTGCTGCTCGGCTTGCTGCTGTTGCTCGCGCTGCAGTTCGATCTGCTCTTGGCGGCGCTTGGCCTCTTGTTCGCGCGCAGCCGTTTCGCGGTTGATCGCCTCGCGCCGGGCGGCCTCCTGATCGCGGGTATCGGGCTCGGCCTGGGGCTGTTGTGGCTGCGGTTGCGGCGCGGTTTGCGCATCCTGCGGCGTGGGTTCTGGTTCGGGCTGCGGCAGCGGTGGCACGTCTTCTTCGGCCTCGATCGCGGCGGGCAATGGCTCAACCGGCACCTCGGCCGCCTCGCGGTTGGCCAGCGCCCGTTGCATCCGCGCCGACAGCGCGCCGACATCGACCATCTCGGCCTCGACCACCGGGCCGCCGCCAGCCGGGTCGGCGCTGTCACGCACCCAGTGCAAGCCGACAAACACCAGCGCCGCCAGCAGCAGGTGCAGGCCAACGGCGAGCGACAGGGCGCGAACGGTATCGGCGCGCGTTTCCCTCATCGCCGCGCCTTCTCCGCCGGTGTGCTCATCAGGCCGGCACGGGCGACGCCGGCCTCGGTCTGCAACATCGACAACACGTCATACACGGTCTGGTACGGCGCATTGGCATCGCCCGCGACATACACTGGCACATCCGGGCGGTTGCGCACGAAGGCACCGACTTTCTCCACCATTTCGCTGGGCGAAACTTCGCGGTTTTTATCGCCCTGCAATGTCAGGAACATGCGCCCGGAACGATCCACACTGACCACCACCGGGTCTTCCTTGCTCTGGATCGATTTGGCTTGCGATTGCGGCAGCTCGATATCCACGCCCAGATTCAACAGCGGTGCGGTCACCATGAAGATGATCAGCAGCACCAGCATCACGTCGATATACGGCACGACGTTGATCTCGGCCTTGAGCTTGCGCTTTTTGTAGCGGCGGCTCATCGCGTTTACTCCGCCTGACGTTGCAGGATCGAGGAGAACTCTTCAGAGAACGCATCGTATTTGACCGCGACGCGCTCGACCTTGGTGGCATAGCGGTTATAGGCCCAGACCGCCGGGATCGCCGCGAACAGGCCCATCGCGGTGGCGATCAGGGCTTCGGAGATGCCGGGCGCAACGGTGGCGATGGTCGCCTCTTTGACGTTGGCGAGGCCCTGGAACGAAATCATGATGCCCCAGACCGTCCCGAACAGACCAACATAAGGGCTGATCGAGCCGACGTTGGCAAGGAATTCCAAGTTGCGCTCCAGCCCATCGATTTCGCGCGATGAGGTGGCGCGCATCGCCCGCTGCGCGGATTCCAATTGCAGGCGGCCATCGTCGATGCCGCGCTTCTTGCCTTTGTGGAACTCGCGGAAGCCGGCCTCGAAAATCGCCTCCATGCCGCCATCGGCATTGCGCTGGGCGGTGTCGTAGAGCTTGCCGAGATCGGCCCCCGACCAGAAGCGTTCCTCGAATTCGTCGGCCTCTTTCATGGCGCGATCAAGCACCCGCTTCTTGCGCAGGATGATCACCCACGAAGCCACCGAGGCCAGCAGCAGGATCACCATCACCATCTGCACCGGCAGCGAGGCATGCACAATCAGATGCCAGAGATCGAGGTTGGTCGGCAACGTATCCACGGGTGCGGCGCGGCTGGCCTCCACCGCAGAGGCAGCGTCGGCGGCATCCAAAGCCTGAGTGGTGACTTGCAGGGCGGCTTGCAGCATCCGGCGTAGCTCCTTTATCGGTGTGTGGTCAGTTGCGCCAAGAGCGCATCGGGAATGGCGGTGGGACGAAAATCAACGGCGGATACGGCGGCGATACGCACCTCGGCATCCAGCAGCAACTGCCCATCGCGCTCGACCCGCTGCGCGATGATCAGGCTGGCGCGTCGGCATTGTGCAAGATCGACGCTGACTGAAAGCAGATCATCGAGTTTGGCCGGCGCACGGAAATCGATGCGCATCGCCCGCACGACAAAGGCCAGACCGTATTCACTGCGCAAAAGTTCCTGCCCGTAGCCGATTCCGCGCATCCATTCGCTGCGCGCGCGCTCCATAAAGGCTAGATATTGCGCGTGATAGACCACGCCGCCGGCATCGGTGTCTTCCCAATAAATGCGCACCGGCCACTGGAAGGCACTCACTCGGCGGCCTCGACAAACAGATCGGCTGCGGGTGGTTTCGATTTGAAACCCATATGTCGATACGCCTTGTGGGTGGCCATGCGCCCGCGCGCGGTGCGCACCAAAAAGCCTTGTTGGATCAGATACGGCTCGATCACGTCTTCGAGCGTGCCGCGTTCTTCGCTGAGTGCGGCGGCCAGCGATTCGACGCCGACCGGGCCGCCATCGAAGTTTTCGATGATGAGATGCAAGAGGCGGCGGTCAAGATCATCGAAGCCCTGCGGGTCAACTTTGAGCATCTGCATCGCTGCGGCCGCGACCTCATGCGCGATGCGGCCATCGGCCTTGACCTGGGCGTAATCACGCACCCGGCGCAGCAGGCGATTGGCGATGCGCGGCGTGCCACGCGCACGGCGGGCGATTTCCGCCGCACCCTCGGCCTCGCAGGCGATACCAAGAATTTGCGCGGCGCGGCGCACGATCAGGGACAACTCATCCGCACTGTAGAACTCCAACCGCTGGACGATGCCGAAACGGTCACGCAATGGCGCGGTGAGCAAGCCGGCGCGGGTGGTGGCACCGACCAAGGTAAACGGCGGCAAATCCAGTTTGATCGAACGCGCGGCCGGGCCTTCGCCGATCATGATGTCAAGTTGGAAATCCTCCATCGCCGGGTACAGCACTTCCTCGACCACCGGCGAGAGGCGATGGATTTCATCGATAAACAACACATCGTGCGGCTGCAGATTGGTCAATAGCGCGGCCAGATCACCGGCACGCTCGATCACCGGACCAGAGGTCACCCGCAGGTTAACGCCCAATTCGTTGGCGATCACATGCGAGAGCGTGGTCTTGCCCAAGCCCGGTGGGCCGAAGATCAACACATGGTCGAGCGCCTCGCCACGGCCCTTGGCCGCATCGATATAGATGCCCATCTGCTCCTTGACCGGCTGCTGGCCCAGATAATCGGCCAGCCGCGCCGGGCGGATGCGGGCCTCGGCGGCGTCGTCTTCGTGGGTGGCGTTGGAGGTGATGATGCGCTCGGTGCTCATCCGGCTATGGTCGCATGGACGATGTGCGGCTGACAGCCAACATCACTACAATCCGCGCTGGCCCGGGCCACTTTGAAGGCCCGGCGTCGATCAATACCAAAGTGCGCGCCGACGTAGTGCGCCAACCCGCATCCGGCCCAATGCTGACGCCACTCAGACCTGCGCCTGAGCCACACAGGCGCGGGCGGCGATGGCGAAGGATTCCAGCCTCGCGGCGTGGTCGAACAGATTGCCGGTGAGCATCAATTCATCCGGGCGATGGCGAGCCACGAACGCGGCGATACCCTCGGCCACTTCGGCTTCATCGCCGACCACCGAACAGGCCAGCGCTGCTTCCACGCCGATCTTTTCCGCCGGCGTCCAGTAGGTTTCGATATCGTCGATCGGCGGCGGCACCTTGCCGATATCGCCACGGCGCAGGCGCACGAAGCTCTGCTGCAGCGTGGTGAAACGGCGGCGGGCCTCGGCACTGTCGGCAGCGCCGACCACGTTCAGCGCCAGCATCGCGTGCGGTGCCGCCAGACGCTGGGACGGACGGAACTCTCGCCGATACACCGCCAGCGCCTCATCCATCGCCGCCGGGGCGAAATGCGATGCGAAGGCGTAGGGCAGGCCCAACTGCGCGGCCAGGCGCGCACCAAACAGGCTGGAGCCAAGAATCCACACCGGCACGTCCAAGCCACCGCCGGGCACCGCCTGCACCGGCTGGCCGGGTTTGACCGGCTCGAAATAGCCCAGCAACTCCATCACGTCCTGCGGGAAGGCATCGGCACTGTCGTGGTAGCGGCGCAGGGCGCGGGCGGTGGCCTGATCGGTGCCGGGCGCGCGGCCAAGCCCAAGATCGATGCGCCCCGGATACAGCGATGCCAGCGTGCCGAATTGCTCGGCCACTTGCAGCGGCGCGGCATTGGGCAGCATCACCCCGCCGGCACCGACGCGGATCGTCGAAGTGCCACCAGCAACATGACCGATCAATACCGCCGTGGCGGCACTGGCGATGCCCGGCATGTTGTGGTGCTCGGCCAGCCAGTAACGGCGATAGCCCAACGCCTCGGCATGGCGGGCCAGATCGAGACTGTTGGCAAAGGCGGTGGCGGCATCACTGCCTTCGGTCACCGGGGCCAGATCGAGCAGGGAATAGGGAATCATCGGGACGGTTGGAATCGCGAGGGGTGCATACGATGTCGGGGATTAGTCGGCCGATTTCAACCCATCGTTGTCGCAGTGCAGGTTGGGACCCATTTGGCGTCCCCCAAGCCTGCGCCAAGATCGATATGGGCCCCAGCCTGCGCTGCGGTGACGGAGATGTGGCTGCGATGACGGCACGCAAGGATGGCCGTGTACCGTCAGATTTCGACCTGCGCGCCCAACTCGACCAGCCGATTGCCGGGGATCCGGAAGAACCCGCTGGCTGGTGCCGCATTGCGATGCATGAAGGCGAACAACTTGTCACGCCAGACCGGCATGCCGCGCTTGTGGCTGGCAACGATCGATTCGCGACTGGCGAAGTAGGTGGTATCCATCGGGTCGAAGGCCAGATACTCGCTGGCATCGCACACGCTCATCAATGCCTGCGGTACGTCGGGGGTTTCCATGAAGCCGAAACGCAGCACCACACGATGGAAGCTGTCGCCGATCTCGCTGATCGTCAGGCGTTTCTCGCGCGGGGCATACGGCAGGGTCAGCGTTTCCACGGTCAGCAACACGTTGTGCTCATGCAGCACCTTGTTGTGCTTGAGGTTGTGCAGCAGCGCATGCGGCACCACGCCCTTGTCGGCGGTAAGGAATACCGCGGTACCCGGCACTCGTGCCGGCGGTGCCAGCATCAGGCCAGGCAGAAAGCTATCGACCTGGATGCCATCCTTCTGCACCTCGGCGCGCAGCAATTCGCGCCCGCGCCGCCAGGTGCGCAGCATGGTGAACAGCACGATGCCCAGCACCAGCGGAAACCACGCGCCCTGCAATACTTTCGCGCCATTGGCAATGACGAAGGCCAGTTCGATGACGAAAAACACGCCACACAAGGGCAGCAACCATCGGCGCCAGTTGGGCCACAGCGCGCGAGCGACGATGAACAGCAACAGGGTATCGATCAGCATCGTCATCGATACCGAAATGCCGTAGGCCACGGCCAGATTCGACGAGGTGCGGAAGGTCAGCACCAGTGCCAGCACCAGAATCATCAGCATCCAGTTGATCGCCGGGATGTAGATCTGGCCGATGGTTTCGCTGGAGGTATGCACGATGCGCATCCGTGGGATGTAGCCCAGCTGCATGGCCTGACGCGAGATCGAGAACGCGCCGGTAATCACCGCCTGCGAGGCGATCACCGTGGCGGCGGTGGCCAGCAGCAGCATCGGCCAGCGCGCCCATTCGGGAACGCCGATATAGAACGGGTTGGTGATCGCCACCGGGTCTTCCAGCACCAGTGCGCCCTGCCCCAGATAATTCAGCATCAGCGCCGGCAATACGAAGAAATACCAGGCCAGACGGATCGGGCGCGCGCCGAAATGGCCCATGTCGGTATACAGCGCCTCGCCGCCGGTCACCGCCAGCACCACCGCGCCCAGAATGAAGATGCCGTGCCAGTGATGCTCGGCGAAGAAGCGCATCGCCCAGATCGGGTTCATCGCAGTCAGCACTTCCGGCGCGTGCAGGATATTGAGTACGCCGATCACCGCCAGCACCGCGAACCACAGCACCATGATCGGGCCAAACACCCGCCCCACTTTATCGGTGCCAAAACGCTGACTCATGAACAGCGCCAGCAGCACCACCACGGTCATCGGCACGATCCAATCGTGCAAACCGGGTGCGATCACCTCCAGGCCCTCCACCGCCGAAAGCACCGAAATCGCCGGGGTGATCACCCCATCGCCGAAAAACAACGAGGCACCAAAAATGCCAAGGATGCCGACCACATACGCCGACTTGGAGCCCTTGCGCAGGGTGCGCTGGGCCAGTGCCATCAGCGCCATGATGCCGCCTTCGCCATCGTTGTCGGCGCGCATGATGATGGTCACGTACTTCAGCGTGACCACAAACATGAGCGCCCAGAACGCCAGCGACAGCACCCCCAGCACGGTATCGTGATTGGCGCTCAGGCCGTAATGCGGGCTGAAGGCTTCGCGCAGCGTATACAGCGGGCTGGTGCCGATATCACCAAACACCACCCCAATCGCACCGACGACCAAACCGGCCAACCCGCCCTGGACGTGATGGCCTTGGCCTGCGCTTGCCCCGGTAGCCGGGGTTGGATGCTGATTCATGGGTGTCGACATCACGGGCAGTCAGGCGCGCATCATAGACCCAAGCGTGTGCAGATGCAGCTTGACATTGACAATGATTTGAGAGCGATTTCTGCTTATTTCAAGGCCGACTGCAACGCCTTGCGGATGATCGCCTCGGCACTGTCGCCATCGGCTACCGCCTTCTTGGCCATGCGCTCGGCCTCGGCGGGTTTGTAGCCCAGCTGCTGCAGGGCGATGATCGATTCCGACAACGCATCCAGCACCTGACCGGCCTCGGCCAGGCTTGGCCCACCGGCCAGATCGGCAGCGCGGTCGCGCAATTCCAGCACCATGCGCTCGGCGGTTTTCTTGCCGATGCCGGGGATGCGGGTCAACGCGGTGACATCGCCGGTCTGCACCCAACGGGCAAAATCATTGACCGATACACCGGACAACACGGCCAGCGCGATTTTGGCCCCGATGCCACTGACTTTCTGCACATCGCGGAACAGCCGGCGCTCGGCATCACTCAGAAAGCCATACAAGGAGACACTGTCTTCCTTCTGCGCGTAATGGGTGTAAAGAGAGACGCCCTGACCAACCTCCGGCAGATCGTAGAAGGTACTCATCGGCGCCTCCAGTTCATACCCCACGCCATTGACGTCGATCACCAGCCACGGCGGCTGCTTGTGGATGAGGATGCCTTTGAGTCGTCCAATCATTGTCAGGGGTCAGGGAAGATCGGGGGCGGGATATTGTAGGGGGTTGGGCTGGCACTGGCCCGTTAAGAAGCGAAGCCGGCGGCGTGCATCCCCGCATCGCATCGTTTTTGATGTTGGTGTTGCCTTCCCCGGACCTCTGATCTCTAGCCCCTGCCCCCTGCTTTACGCCATACCTGCCCCACGCCAATCCCCAGCCGGGCCGCGCTGGCGCGTACATGCGCATGGGTGATCGCCACGGCCAGCGCGTCGGCGGCATCGGCCTGCAGCTTGCCTTTCAGGTTCAGCATCACGCCGACCATGTGCTGTACTTGCGCCTTGTCGGCACCGCCCTTGCCAACCAGTGCCAGTTTGACTTCCTTGGCCGCGTATTCGCCCACCGGCATATCACGCGCGACGCAGGCGGCGATTGCCGCGCCACGCGCCTGCCCCAGCTTCAATGCGCTCATCGCGTTGTTGGAGACGAAGACTTGCTCGATCGCCACTTCATCGGGCCGGTATTCATCGATCAAGCGCCACAGCCCATCCACCAAGATACGCAGGCGGCGCGGGAAATCCTCGGCATCGAGCAACTTC
>JAUNTK010000026.1:0-13419 GCA_030538735.1 Pseudomonadota bacterium | reverse complement strand
TTCAGCGGCTCATGATGGAGGTGGGTCAAGCGGCCATCACCGGCAACATCGATGATGCCAACACCAGTGCGCTGCGAGCCGGGATCGATACCAAGGATGCGGGTCACGGGTGGCACGGAGTCTGCTCAGCCGATCTCGGCGTTCGCGTACACCGCCTGCACATCATCCATGTCGTTGAGCCAGGCCAGCAGCTTCTGCACTTTCTCGGCGTCATCACCAACCACGGTGATGTCGTTGTCGGCGCGCATCGTGACCTCGGCAAAGCCCGGCGCATGGCCAGCCGCTTCCATCGCGGCCTTGACCTCAGCAAACGTATCCGGCGCGGTGATCACATCGATTGCGCCATCGTCATACACAGTCACGTCATCGGCACCGGCCTCGATCGCCACTTCCGTGATCGCGTCTTCATCCACGCCGCTGTCGTAGCTCAATACGCCCAGCTTGTTGAACATGAACGCCACCGAGCCTTCGGTGCCCATGTTGCCGCCAAACTTGCCAAAGGCATGGCGCACATCGGCCACGGTGCGCACGCGGTTGTCGGTCAGCGTATCGACAATCACCGCGACGCCACCCGGCGCATAGCCTTCGTAGCGGATTTCCTCGTATTCGACGCCTTCCAGCTCGCCGGTGGCCTTCTTGATCGCACGCTCAATCACATCCTTGGTCATGTTGACCGCAAGACCTTTGTCGATTGCGCTGCGCAGGCGCGGATTGCTACCGGGGTCACCGCCGCTGGTGCGGGCCGCGACTGAAATCTCGCGGATGATCTTGGTGAAAATCTTGCCCCGCTGGGCATCCACCGCATTCTTGCGGGCTTCGATCGAGGGGCCACGTCCCATGATGCAACCGTATCCAGATGGAAAACGGGGATTTTACGCGATGGCGGCCACGCCACCGCTCTCACGATGCTGGAACTGCCCCTCACGCAGGAAGCAGGCAGCCTGCGCGGCGGCGGCATTGGAGAAGATCAGGCCGCTGTGGCTGGCACGCAACACGATGTGATCGGCCAGCCCAGCCAACCGGGTTTCCTCGATCGCCACCGAGCCATCGTGCTCGCCTTCAAACCGGGCCAGCAAGCCACCCAGCCCCACCGGCAGCGAGCCGGCGATCATGCCGACTTCGACACCGGCCGGCAGCGGGCCGGCCCCCGCCAACAACAGCTGCAGATGTTGCCCGATCAGCTTGTCGCCAGCCGGGATTTTCTCGCAGATGCCACCCGCCGCCCGGCTGCCTGCCAAGGGCGTGCCCAAGCAGACGATGCGCCCTACTGGCACTTCGCTGATCTGCATGGCCGCACGCAGGGCCAGCAAGCCGCCCAGACTGTGCGCAACCACATGACGGCCGGGCGCCGCAGCCAAGGCCTCGGCAATCGTGCCGACGGTGTGCTCGGTATCGTCAAGCAGGCTGTAATAGCCCAGCGGTTTGGCATCAAAGCCATCGCGCTCCAGCCGTGTGGCAAACCAGCGCATGGTGGGCGCATGCATCCACAGCCCGTGCAACAACAGCACGGAGGGCCGGGCATGTGCAGCGCGCATCGGTTCAGTGCGCGCCACTGGCCAGCCCCCGCAGCCAATCGTCGATCAGCCGCTTCTCGTACTCCAGCGATTGGTTGGAGGCGCGGCCGGGAATCCGCATCAAATAGCCCAAATCGGTGAGTTGCACGCCCTCTGCCTCGCGCGTCGCGCCATCGGCCATCAGCCAGCGGTAATTCAGGCTGATCCGTGGCGGATAGATATCGCGCACGATGCGGTATTCGTTGCCGCTGCGGCCCGGCAGGCATTCGCCGGCACGATCAATATCGTTGAAGTGCACATCCAATCGCGCATCCGGCGGCAGATGCCGCTCGGCTTGTGTGCGGGTATAGACGGCCAGTTGGCGCACCCAATCATCGCGAGTGGAATCCAGAACGCGGCAGGAAACCTCGCGATAGCCGACCGGGTCGTTCCACGACACCGCAACCCGCCCGTCATCGGCCAGACGCAGGTTGGCTGGATCGGCTACGCGGGCGGGTGCGCTTGCGCAGCCGGCGAGCAGCAACAAACAGGCAGAAAGCAGGGTGCAGGCACGCATGATGAAAACCTTCTGGCCGGGGATTTGCACTGTACTCCCCCACTCCAGCGACGGCCTGAACAATGCCATTCCGCTGTTGCCCGCCCGCGTCTACGCGCCCGAGGCAAGCGCTTGAACAGACGCTCAGCGAAACACGCGGCGCAGGATGAACTCAAGATCGCGCGTTTCACCCACTGGGTACAGGTATTCCCCGACTTTTTGGTAACCATGGCGCGCATAGAAACGCTGCGCGCCGGGGTTTTCGCTCCACACGCCGACCCAAATCGCGGCCGGGCCGTTGCGGCGCATCCAGTTTTCGGCCTCGGCAAACAGCTGGCTGCCCCAGCCGCCGTTGTGGATCGCGCGGCGCACATACAGGCGCTTCAACTCCAGATCACCCGCGCGCACATCATCATGCGGCAGGCCGCAGGGGCCGGCGAAGGCATAACCCAACACCGCACCCGCCGGGTCTTCAAGCAACCACGCCGCCACGCCTTCCTCCTCCAACGCATCGCGGTATTTCTCCGGCGTGTAGGTGAAATCCAGATGCCAGCCAAGATCCTCCGGTGTGTAGAGATGGCCGAAGGTGTCGATGAAGGTATCGCGCGAGATCGCCGAAAGCGCTTCGGCATCAGCAGCCGTGGCGCGGCGGATGGTCAATTCGGGGTTCATGCCTGAGCACCGAGTAGACGAAGCTGATCGTCGCCGATCACGACGCAGCGTTTGCAGGCGAGTGAATCATCCGCGGTCACTTTCGCGCACCCGGATATGCACCTCGGCCAGTTGCGCATCGGCAATCGGCGAAGGCGCATCGGTCATCAGGCATTGCGCGCCGGTGGTCTTGGGGAAGGCGATCACATCGCGGATCGATTCGCTGCCGGCCATCAGCGCGGCGATACGGTCGATGCCGAAGGCGATGCCACCATGCGGCGGCGCACCGTAGTTGAGCGCATCAAGCAAGAAGCCGAATTTGCCGCGTTGTTCTTCCGCGCCGATGCCAAGCAGGTCGAACACCGCGCTCTGCATCTCCGGGCGATGGATGCGGATCGAACCGCCACCGATCTCGTTGCCGTTCAACACCATGTCGTAGCCACGGCTGACCGCCGTGCCGGCATGGGCGCGCAGATCGTCGATGGAATCCACCGCCGGGGCGGTGAACGGATGGTGGAGCGCGACATGGCGCTGGGCCTCTTCATCCCATTCAAACATCGGGAAATCGGTAACCCACAGCGGTTTCCAGCTGTCTTCGACCAGATTCAAATCCTTGCCCAATTTCAGGCGCAGCGCGCCCATGAAATCGCTGGCGGTCTTGGCATCGGCCGCGCCAAAGAAAATCGCATCGCCATCGCCCGCGGCACTGGCGTCAATAATCGCGGCCACCGTGGCGTCATCCAAGAACTTGGCGATGGGCGAATTGATGCCCTCGCGCCCCTTGCTTGCATCCTCGACCTTCATCCACGCCAGCCCCTTGGCACCGTATTTGGCGGCATGCGCGGCCAGCTCATCGATCTGCTTGCGCGACAAGGCCGCACCGCCCGGCGCACGCAATGCGATCACCCGGCCGTTCGCGCTGTTGGCGACATCGGTGAACACCTTGAAGCCACTTTCTTTCACCCACTCGGCGATATCGACCAACTCCAGCGCGATGCGCAAATCCGGTTTGTCCGAGCCATAGCGGCGCATCGCCTCGGCATAGCTGATACGCGGGAACGGCGCGGCCAACTCAACGCCGATCACCGTGCGGAACACCTCGCGGATCATCGCCTCAACCGTGTCTTGCACGTCGCGCTCTTCCACCCAGGCAAACTCCATATCCAGCTGGGTGAATTCCAACTGGCGGTCGGCGCGCAGGGCCTCATCGCGGAAGCAACGGGCGACCTGGTAGTAACGGTCGAAGCCCGCCATCATCAAGATCTGCTTGAACAACTGTGGCGACTGCGGCAGCGCGTAGAACTCACCCGGATGCATGCGCGCGGGCACCAGAAAATCGCGCGCGCCTTCGGGCGTGGCCTTGGTCAGGATCGGCGTTTCGATATCCTGAAAATCGCGCGCATCAAGCCACGCACGCAACGCGCTGACCAGCTTGGTACGGATACGCATCTTGCGCTGCATCTCGGGGCTGCGCAGGTCCAGATAACGGTACTTCAGCCGCACATCCTCGCCCGGGTTTTCGTGGTGATGAAACGGCAGCGGTGCCGCCTTGTTCAGCACCCTGATCGCGCTGGGCACGATCTCGACCTTGCCGGTCTTGATCTTGTCGTTGGGCGCATAACGCGCACGTACCGTGCCGACCACCTGCACCGCATCCTCCAACCCCAACTCGCCGGCGATGGCGAAGAGTTCCGGTTGATCGCTTTCCACCAACACTTGCACCAACCCCTCGTGATCGCGCAGATCGACAAACGCCTGATGGCTCTGGACGCGGGCCTTGTTGACCCAGCCGCAGAGGGTGACGGTCTGGCCGATCAGGGGTTCGTCGATCAGGCCGCAAAAATTGGTACGCATGGACATTGGCAGGACTCAGGGCGAAGCGAGCCGGATAGTTTAATGCCGTGGATGCGCTTTCAGGCAGGCATGTTCAGGCGGATGCGTTCTGCCGATGGCTGCGCTTTCGATTTTCGCGCGGAGATTCAGGGATATAGTGAAGTTCATGCCGCACACGCTGGAGTGCGTTCATGGTCGGGGCAAGGGGGCTCGCGGGGTGAAAGCCATTCATGTGGGAACCGGCTGAACATGAAAAATCCAACCTTGATGGGTGCAGACAAGCACTTTCAAGCGCAACGGCATCTCGCGACTGACAGGGGGTACCAGCCTAATGTGCCGAAAGCGCCTTGACGTCGGCAACGCGCTGGAGCTGTTGCAAATACGCGGGTTCGTTCGTCGCCAGCCAGCGAACGACCGCCGCATTCTCCAGTAACGTGGAGCCGATATGGGCCTTGATGATCTCCAATTGCAGACTGGCAGGCCCATAGCCCTCGTCGAGCAGCCGCGTGTCGGCTTGCATTGCGGCCAATTCCCGCTCAAGGCGTTGCAGCGCATCTGTTGGGGTGTTGGAGTGCGTCTTGCTTGCCGCTGCCTCCGTGAGTTGATCTGCCGGTGTGTTTTGCAGCATCGCAGTGGCTAATTTGATCGAATAATTGCCGAGGTTGACCATGGCTTGTGCCACGTCGATCTGGCGAAACGGCTTCATTTTCTTGAGGATGCGAAACATGCCGTATGTTGCGGGCTTGTCGGCCAAGAGCGCCACTGCTTCGTTGCAAATACCGTCGAGCAGCCGGAATCGCTCACGAATGGCAGCCGACGAGATATTGAGGGCGTCAGCCAATTGCTGGACTGAAACACCACGTTCGGCTGCTCGCACGATCATACGGTGCGTCTGCACCACCGACAGCCGATTGACACGCTTGTTGTAGGTGTAGCCTTCGTCATCGGTGGAAATCAGGCATAGAGCGGACTCCTTGCCCAAGTCGCGTAGTGCCTCCACCCGCATTCGGCCATCCAGCACAATGAACGTGCCGATATCATCGCAATTGAGCGCAACGACGACAGGTTCCACCAGGCCGATGGCCGCCACAGAACTCAGGATCTGTTTGTAGGCAACTGATTCCTTGACACCGTTAGGTAACGGCACTGTGAAACACATCTTGTCCAGCGGAACCTCTGCGCAATCTCGCTCGAAGCCTAGCCTAATGGGTTGGGGCGGCGGCTTTGTCATCAGCCCAACCCTCCGCGCGGCAATAAATCCGCCAAGGGTTGAGGAATGCTGGTGAGCTTTTCGCGCTTCAGCAAGAGACAAAATTCCTTGTTTGCAAAAAGCTCCTTGAAAACCTGTCGAGACATAAGGAGAGATTGCTGGACAAATTCGGATTTCATTTGAATCCGCCGGTGCATTTCCACCTCACGCATGTAGAGCTTCGTCAGATCGTCAGTGGTCATCGGCTTTCGGGCCGCGGCCTTCGCAAAGGCATTATTGCCCTGCTTACCACTGCGGGCGCGATGTTCCAATATTCTGCGAACAATGGTGACCTTGCGGCCTTTGAGCTGCCCGCGATCATATGCATCAAGCAGAAGTTGCTGCGCCTCGCTATCATCGACCCGCGAAATACTGACCGCCAGATGCAGCGGGATATGCCCGGCTTCGGCCGCTGCCAATAGTCGCTTCTCGCCACGCTCAAGCAGGTTTGCGACATTGTTGACCCACGAAGCAGTGCAGCCCAGCTTGAGCGCGATCTTTCCGTCGCTGTATCCGCGCTGCTTAAGCACACGCACCTGCTCCAAGGTCTCCGCAGCCCTCGGTGTACGACGAGCGACGTTTTCGACGATGCTCATGACGTGACCGATCTCTTCGCCGACATCCAGAACAAGTGCAGCAATTTCGCTCTGCCCCAGCAGTTTGCAGGATTCCAACCGCCCTTGGCCGCAGATCAACGCATAGGGGAGAGGCCCATCTTCTGGTCGAACACATCGAACCGTGATCGGGCGTTTGAGCCCAACCTGTTTGATGCTCTCGGTAATTGTCTTGTGGATCTTTTGATTGCGCACCCGTGGATTTGCAATGGTGATGTCGGCGATCGGGATCATTTCGACCCGCGGCGGTGGTTTCGTCATACGGCCTCCAGCAGGGACACACGCCCCGCCAACTGATAAAAACTGTCCAGGGAGTCCATTCGATACGCATCAAGGGTGAATCCGTTGTCCTCCAAAATCGGAAGGTTCTCAGCTGAAAAATCGATGGCCGGAAAAACGTAGTAGTCGTGTGCATAGCTGTTGGACGGGGCCATCCGCGCAACCACCGTGACGTCAGGCTGAAGCCCTGCGTCAAATCGGATCAACCAGCGATGTGCCCCTGCCGCCGTCGGCTTGCAACGCGCTATGACCAACGACGTGGTGAATTCGCCGTTGACCAGCAGCAGATCGGTCTCCCTGTTCCGTACAGCCCAGCCTCCCGCCTGTTTAATGCCTCCTGACACCTCGTCAATCAATTCCGGATGCCGTCGGCGTAACGCCCGGTTGATCTCCAAATAGGCATAGTCCCTGCGAGGCGTGTAGCCGATGAGGCGGTAGGCCCGTAGCAAACTGCCAAACCGGCTGCGGTACGCAGAACTGGAGGGGACATCGTCATCCTCGTCGATCAAAATGCCGGAAAGCGCCCCATATCGCTCCAGTGTCTGGCGCAGCATCCCAAGCATCTGCGCGTCATCCAGATACCGTGATCGCACCGCGATGATGGCTTGTACCTGCATGAATGCCACAGGTGACACGGTGGCCTCGAAAGCCCCCTCACATCGAACCCATTGCTCGGGAGGGTTGCGCACATGCTCGATCTTCAACTTGAACGAGGAGCGGTTATAGACGTTGTTCCCGATGTACTTCTCGTTCGTAAGAATCTGATGAATCGTGCCCCGGGTCCATGGCTTGCCGATGTCGTTCAACAAGCCCTCGCGATTCAGCACCGATGCGATGACCCGTTCCGGCATTCCGTCGTCCAAGAACAGGCGGTAGATTCTATTAACCAACTCGATTTCTTCAATAGGACCGGGCACCAAGATGACGCGGTCAGTCTGGATGCTCTTTTTCTCACCTCGCGACAGAATGCCTTTGACATTTTTCTGCTCATCGACGAGTTGTCGGCGCAACCCGAAGCCGGCCACACCTCCTTGTCGGCAGCCATGGCGCACAAGATTGCAGGCGCCATTGAACACCTTGACGCCCAGCTCTCGGCTGAACTCAGCGGATATGTTGCGTTTGAGACCGATGAACACCGTTGATGGCATCGAGCCATCGTTCTGAAACGGCTCGGCACAATAGATCACCTCGATCCCATGGCTCTTGCAGGTGTAGGCGTAGGTGGCGGCCTCGTCCGGATCTGGAAAACGCCCCCAGCGACTGACGTCATAGACGAGTACGGCTTCAAAGCCGGGGGATGGTTGCCTTACATCCCGGAGAAGCGCCTGAAGTCCGCTGCGACCTTTTAGGGTCAAGCCGCTTTTTCCCGAGTCCTCGTAGGTCTTGACGATCCGCATGCCATGTTGGGATGCGTAGGTGGCGATAGCGGCAGCCTGGTTGTCCGTTGAATACTGCTGGTGATCCGTGGACATGCGAACATACTGGGCCACCGGAATTTCTGTGTCCCTGTATCGCCCTGCAGCCGTTTTCGCTCCGTGAACTGACACCCAGCAACTCCACCCCCGACAGCGCATACAGTCATCACCAACAAACTACGTGCTGCCTGTGTCCGACCTGTGACAGAGCGCCTGCATGGGCGATAACCTGCAGAACATGGCTTTTCGCGCGGAAGAATTGGCGGCACCTGCTCGCCCAACACGCTGGCGATCGTCTCTGGCCGCCTCACATCCATGAACTTAAGCCCACATTGGCCCAGCCGTCTCAAAACTCAAGTGCATCATCTGAATCGGGAGGTCGTTCCATGGGGCGGATGTACTGTCACCTTCGTGCCGAAGAGCACGGCACCATCAGGGCGTTGAAGCTGAGCCACACCAGTAGTCATGCCATCGCCAAGGCATTTGGGCGCTCTCAAAGCACGATCAGCCGACTGTATCTGCTACGCACAGGGTGTCAGTGGCGCGTTGCCCAGCGACTTTCCGAAGTCGCAAACGATGCATTCGTACTTTGCCAAGTGGAGCGGGCTGGACGATGAGGGAGTGAGTCTGCTGGAGCGGGCGTTCAAAAAATCAGGTTGGCGCGGCCCGCGAGAAACAGGGGCGCAACGCCTGCAGTACGTTCTTGATCGTGGACGCTCAGAGCGTGAAGAACAGCGACACGGCCGGCCAGAAGGGCTATGACGCGGGCAAGAAGGTCTCGAGGATCAAGCGTCACATTGCGGTAGACACGCAGGGGTTGTCGCATGCGGTTGCGGTGACGACGGCGGAGGTGACCGACCGCAAGGGGGCATTGCAGGCGTTGAAGCACGGCAGGTCGGGCTTGAACCACGTGTGCAGCGTGCTGTGTGACAGCGGCCATACCGATGCACGGTTCGCCTAAGGTGTTCGAGAAGTCTTGGGCGAGTCTGTCACGATCGAGATTGTAGTCCCTATCGTTACGTCGGCACCAAAAGCTCCAGGACGTTGAAGGCGAAGTCCGTCCACTCGAATTGCTCGGGCTGGCGTTAGCCATTGCCCGTCTGGCGATTCGAGCCATTCCAGGACAAGCCAGATTGCGTCCCCAATATGCAGGGCGTGGCAGTGAGGATATTGTCGCCGCCCCTGACGTATGCGACAAGTCGCACGGGTTACTGGTTCCACTTGCAAGACATACCGGTAAATGTCCAAACCGTGACCACCGAGGGCGCGCGGAACCTGTACTTCACTGATCAGCGAGCCCGTACTGATAGAGCTGGAAAACGCCACCGATAACGCAGCCGTGGCCGGCGTCCCGATTGGTGGCGTGTACCGCAACGGAAGCGCGCTGATGGTGCGTGTTGCCTGACCCTGTATAGGGTGATGCGGCTAGCGCAGGCAGGGCACCGATTCGCAGGGTAAAAGAATGGGTAGATAATCTTGAAGAAACAAAAAATCCCCGTATTTCAGGGGATTAAGTGTATGTCTGGCGGAGAGGGGGGGGGATAGATGCGGGCCATCCATGGCCCGCCCCCCGCTGCGCGCGGCGGCCACGCGCCCGTCCAAATTCGTTCCAGACGAATTTGTCGAACCCCCGTCGAGGCTGCTCGCCACCCACCTCCCGCAGATATGCAAAACGCCCCTTGCGGGGCGCTTTGCATATCTGGCGGAGAGGGGGGGATTCGAACCCCCGATGCGCTATAAACGCATGCCTGATTTCGAGTCAGGTACATTCAACCACTCTGCCACCTCTCCGGCGTTGAGCGAGCCGGTGATTCTACCGGCCCGGCGGGGCGATAACAAGACATTCGTTTGGCCGCTTGCCCGATTGCGCTGGCAAGGCCATCATGCCGATTCTTACCATTGCGCAGGACGCCATGATCGAATTCGGCCATCTCAGCCACTGCGGCCTGCGGCGCACGCTCAACGAAGACACCTATTACGGCGATGCCGACCTTGGGCTTTGGCTGGTGGCCGATGGCATGGGCGGGCATGACAACGGTGAGATCGCCAGTGCCATCGCCCGCGATTGCGTGGCGCGTGAGGTGCGCGACGGTAGCCCGCTGACTCAGGCCATCACCATCGCTGGCGAGGAAATCCTGCGCCTATCGCGTGGCCGCAGCGACACCCTGCCGATGGGCACGACGGTCGTTGCCGCGCTGCTTCGCAATGCGCAATTCGAGATCGCTTGGGTTGGCGACAGCCGTGCCTATCTGTGGCATGCCGGCAAGCTGACCCAGCTCTCGCACGATCACAGCTATGTGCAGGATCTGATCGCGCAAGGCATGTTGACCAGCGAGGAAGCGCGCCAGCACCCGCAACGCAAGATGGTGACGCAGGCGCTCGGGGTAACCAGCCCGGCGCAGCTGGATGTGGCGCGCTTGAGCGGCAGCCTGCGCCCGGGCACGCAGATTCTCTTGTGCAGTGACGGGCTGACTGAAGAAGTCGATGACCGAACCATCGCCGAAATCCTTTCGCGCCCCGGCGTCAGCGCCCAGGAATGCGCGGATACGCTGGTGGCGGCTGCGCTCGATGGTGGCGGCAGCGATAACATCACCGTCCTTGTTTTGCGGGTCGATTGACCCGGCGCTGGGCGACGCTCAGGCGCGCTCGCTCTCCAGCCACAGGCAACGCTCGGCCTTCTTCATGATCGCCGCGAGCCGCGCTTGATGCGCTTCATGCTCGGCGCTGGATACCACCACGCGCGGGCGCGGCGCATTAGTGGCCTCGGCCAGCGCATACGCCGGCACGGTCTGCTGAGCGGCATCGCCAGCTTGCGTATCAAACGCATCGAAGCCGATTTCGCTCTGCCCCGAGGTCATCGCCAGATAGACTTCAGCCAGAATCTCGGCATCCAACAACGCGCCGTGATAGGTGCGATCACGGCTGCCGACGCCTAGGCGCTTGACCAGCGCATCCAGCGAGTTGCGCTGGCCGGGCCAACGCTTGCGGGCGATATCGAGGGTATCCAGCACGCTGGCATGCGCACTGATTGAACCAAGCTGCGGGCCAACGCCGCGCAATTCGTTATCGAGGAAGCCGACATCGAACTTGGCGTTGTGGATGATCAGCTCCGCGCCCCGGATGTAATCGACGAACGCCTCTGCCACATCGGCGAACAGCGGTTTGTCGGCGAGAAATTCCAGGCTGAGGCCGGTGACTTGCTGGGCGCCATCCTCGAACTCGCGCTGCGGGTTGAGATAGACGTGGAAGTTGCTGCCGGTCAGCCGGCGCTCGACCAATTCCACGCAACCAATTTCCACCACCCGGTTGCCCTTGCGCCATTCCAGGCCGGTGGTTTCGGTATCCAGCACGATTTGCCGCATCAGGGATGTCCTTGTTTGATCTTGAGGGCCTCGGCGCGTGCCAGTTGATCGACACGCTCGTTGTCGGGGTCGCCGGCATGGCCCTTGACCCAGCGCCAATCCACCTGATGCTGCGCCGCCGCCGCCGCCAGCTGTTGCCACAAATCCTGATTCTTGACCGGCGCGCCCGCCGCGGTTTTCCAGCCGCGCCGGATCCAATTGGGCAGCCATTCACCGATGCCCTGCTGCACATAGCGCGAATCGGTGAACAACCGCACGTGACAGGGCTCGGTCAGTGCTTCCAGCGCACGGATCGCCGCCATCAGCTCCATCCGGTTATTGGTGGTATCGGGCTCGCCACCGGCCAGCTCTTTTTCCTTCTCGCCGTAACGCAGCAAGGCCCCCCAGCCACCGGGGCCGGGGTTGCCAAGGCAGGCACCATCGGTATGCGCCTCCACCGCCTTCATCCGGCACCGTCCAGCGCCGGCTGCAAGGCGCGCTGCGGGCGCGGGGTCAGCGGGCTGCGGCGTTTTTCTGCGCAAATCAGATAGGCCGCACGCGCACCGGCACCCTGCTGGCGGCGCGGGTGCGCTTCTTCGCGCCAACGCGGGCCCAGCCCGACTGCCACCGCATCGGCTTGCAAACCGGCACGGCGCAGGCTGCGCCGCCAGCTTGTTGGCTCGTGCCCGGCGACACCATCAACCGAAAACCAATGGCGGCGATACGGCGAAAGCGGATTGAGCGCGAACAACCACAGCCGCCCGCCCGGCAACAGCACGCGCGCGCATTCGCCCAGCATCGGCATCGCATCCACCGGGTGGCCCACATGCTGGACGATCACCGTCGCCACCGATTCACGCGCCAGCGGCAGCGCATCGGCCGCACACTGCACATCGCCCTGCCAGCCGTGTTCGCCCGGATGCAGCCAAAGGCCATGCTGCGCGGTGATTTCGGCAGGCCGCGCGACGCTGCTCAACACCAGCCACGGCAGGCCGGGACGCGCATCCAGCGCCTCATCAATAGCCTCGATTTCGCTGGCCAGCACACTGCGCCCGGCGCCGTTGGCATACCAGGAAAGATTGTTGTCAAGTTGACTGGAGGTGGCAAGGACAGGCATCGTCGCCATTCTACGTGTCTCTGCCGCTGCGCCAAACCGTGATCCCACCGCCGCCCCTGCCGTTTTTCGATGACAACTATCTGTGGTGGTTGCCGGGCACGCATGGGCCGCTGTTGATCGACCCGGGTGATGCCGCGCCAGCGCTGGCCAAGTTTGCCGCGCATGCCGCGTTGAGCGGCATCCTGCTCACCCATCATCACGATGACCATATCGGTGGCGTCCCCGCCCTGCTTGATCGCTGGCCGGATACGCCGGTGATCGCCCCGCACGACGCGCGCATCGCGCTGGCGACACGGCGGGTCAACGATGGCGAGGACATCCTGATCGGCGGCCACCAATTCCGCGTGATCGCCGTGCCGGGCCATACCCGCAGCCATATTGCCTATTACGGCGAGGGCTTGTTGTTCTGTGGCGATGCCTTGTTCAGTCTGGGCTGCGGGCGGATGTTCGAGGGCGATGCGGCGACCATGCTGGCTTCGCTTGAGCGCCTGGCTGCGCTGCCAGAGGCCACACGGCTCTGCTGCGCGCACGAATACACCGTGGCCAATGCCGCGTTCGCGGCACAGGTGATGCCGAATAATTCTGCGCTGGCCGAACGCCGGCAAGAGGCCGAGCGCCAACGCGCCGCCGGCATCGCCACCTTGCCCACCACGCTTGCCAGCGAACGTGCCTGCAACCCGTTTCTGCGTGTGGATGACGATGAAGTACGTGCCACATTGACCGCGCACTATCGCGAAGTCCCCGGCAACCGCATCGATGCATTCGCCCGTCTGCGTCGTTGGAAGGATGGTTTCCGCGCATGAAGCGCCATCTATGCCTCGCGTTGTCGGGCTGGCTGGCGCTCGCTGCTGCGCCCGTCATCGCGGCAGAA
>JAUNTK010000158.1 GCA_030538735.1 Pseudomonadota bacterium | reverse complement strand
CAGCACCGGCATCGTCAACACCAACACAGCGCCGACCACGCGCAGCGGCTTGGAAATCCATCAACGCTTCCGCGCCCATTTGGCCGAACCCGACTGCAGCAACGCCGATCCGCGCTGGAAGCAGCACTACGCCCGCGCCCCGCACCGGATGGCCAGCCACGACGACGAATTGATGGCGGTATTCGGCTATGTGATCGATGAGTTCATCAAGGCCGGCCTGCCCACCGAATACGCGCTGGTGCCCTTCATCGAGAGCCGCTACAACCCATCGGCAAAAAGCAATGCCGGGCCGGCTGGGCTGTGGCAGTTCATCGCGCTGACCGCGCGCAATCAGGGTGTGGTGATGCGCGATGGCTACGATGGCCGCTATTCGGTGGTGGAATCCACCCGCGCCGCGGTGCGCTATTTCAAGATTCTGCACAGCATGTTCGGCAGCAACTGGCGCGTCGCGGTGATGGGCTACAACGCTGGCGAGTACCGGGTGATCGGTGCGATCAAGCGCAGCGGCCAGAACCAGCGCGATGCCGATGCCGCACGGATTGCAGGCGTACCGGCGATCACCCGCGCCTACGTGGAAAAACTGCATGCGATTTCCTGCCTGATCGAGGAGGCCGAGGATCGCCAAGGCTGGCTGCAAGCGCTTGATCGGCCCATCCCGATATTGAACGCCGAGCGATTGGATGCGGAGTATCCCAGCCTCAATCATCTGGCCGAGGCCCGCGCCCTCGACCCCAAACTATTGGCGCGGCTCAACCCCGGGCTAAGCAGCGGCCGCCTGCGCAGTGGTGCCAATGCGCCCAAAGTGCTGTTGCCGGCTCAATCAGGCGCAAACACGCCCGGGATGGCATCCACTGCCGCCAGCCAACGCCCTGCCGCAGCAGGATCCGGGCCCGCGTCCAGCAGCACAATCGCTGCCGGTGCAGTGGACGGGCACACCGCCCAACCCGGCGAGCGCGGCAAACGTTACACCGTGCAAGCCGGCGATTCACTGTGGCGGGTGGCGCGCCGCCACGGCCTAAGCATCGCGCAGTTGATGCGCCTCAACCAACTCAAACCGGGCAGCACGCTACGCCCGGGTATGGTTTTGAAGCTCGACGAAGGCCCACCTTGACGGGCAAACTGTACGCTTCACCCTCGAATTGGACGGAACATCAGCATGGGTTTTCTGCAAGGCAAACGCGCCCTCATCACCGGCATCGCCAGCGAACGCTCGATCGCCAGCGGCATCGCCGAGGCGATGCATCGTGAAGGCGCCGAACTGGCTTTCACCTACCAGAACGACAAGCTGAAATCGCGCGTCGAATCGGCGGCGAAGGAATTCGGCAGCGATATCGTGATCCCGCTGGATGTCACCTCGGATGGGCAAATCGCCGAGTGTTTCAGCGCGCTGGGCCAGCATTGGGATGGCTTCGACATTCTTGTCCACGCCATCGCCTATGCGCCGCGCGAGGCGATTGCCGGGCAGTTTCTTGATGGCCTGACCCGCGAGAACTTCGCCATTGCCCATGACATCTCGGCCTACTCGCTGGCCGCGCTTGCCGCCGCTGCCCGGCCGATGATGGCCGGCCGCAATGGCGCGGTGCTAACGCTTTCCTACCTTGGTGCCGAGCGTGCGCTGCAGGGTTACAACGTGATGGGCGTGGCCAAGGCCAGTCTGGAGGCCACCGTGCGCTATCTGGCCTACAACCTTGGCCCGGAAGGCACCCGCGTCAACGCGATTTCCGCCGGCCCGATCAAGACGCTGGCCGCTGCCGGCATCGGTGGCTTCCGCAAGATCCTCGGCCATGTCGAAGAAAACGCCCCGCTGCGCCGCACCGTGACCATTGAAGAAGTCGGCAATGTCGCGGCCTTCTTGTGCTCGGATCTGGCCAGCGCGGTGACCGGCGAAGTGACCTATGTCGATTCTGGCTACAACATCCTGGGCATGACCGGCTTGAATGACTGATACCCCACGCACACGCAAAAAAAGCCCGGCGATTGCCGGGCTTTTTGTTTGGATTGGTGCGGAATCAAAGCATCAGAGCTGGTTTTCAACAATGGTGATCTTCATCCGCTTGCGCATCGCATCGATGTAGGCCTTGCCCGCCTGATCGCCATTGGCCAGCGCCAGTTGGCGACGCATCTCGGCACGCTGGTCTTGCGGAATCTCATCGAGCTTGCCCGAGTTGACGGCGATCACTTCATACGCCAGCCAGCTGCCATCGGGCAATTTGAACTGGCCAGCCGAGTGCTGCCCCTCGGCCGGGCGCGGTGCCTGGAAGATCGCCTTGATCGCCTCGGCACTTGGCATCTGCGCATTGCGAGGCAACTGCGGCACGTGATCGACACGCAGATCGCGCGCCTTGCCCAGGCTCTCCAGCGATTCACCCTTTTTCACTGCCGCCACCAACTCGGCAGCGGTTTGCTCCGCCTGCTTGCCGGCGCGGTCACGGCGGATATCACCGACCACCTGATCACGCACCTCGGCCAGCGGCTTGGCGGCTTCCGCTGTATGCCCGGTGACGCGCAACAACACGCTGTGATCGGCACTGATATTGATCGGGTCACTGACGCCGCTGTCACCGATGCGAAGCTCGGAGAACGCCTCCCGCTGCACCGCCGGATGCGCGGCGATGCCATCGCCACCGCCCTTCGGCACCGGGCCGATGGTCTTGACTTGCAGCCCGTGCGCGGCAGCCACTTCGGCAAACCCGGACGGATTCTTCATCAAGCCATCCACCAACTGGCCCAGCAGATCGTTGTAGGCGCGCTCGCGGCCGCTGGCCTCGGCTTCCGCCAACAACTGATCGCGCACCGCCTCGAACGGCTGCAACGTGCCGGCACGCACGCCGCGCAACTGGATGATATGCCAGCCGAAATCGGTCTTGATCGGGGCGCTGACCGCGCCATCTTCCATGCCAAACACGGCATCTTCAAACGGCTTGACCATGCTGCCATCGCGCTGCATCCAGCCAAGATCACCGCCCTGCCCGGCAGAACCCGGGTCGCCCGAATTGGCCTTCGCCAGTGCGGCAAAATCGGCGCCGGCGCGCGCTTCATCCGCCAGCTTGGTCGCCGTATCCTGCGCGGCCTTTTGCGCGGCGGCATCGGCCGAGGCATCCACCGGGATCAGGATGTGGGAGACCAAACGCTGCTCGGCGGTGCCGAACTTGCTCTTTTCGGCGTCATAACGGGTGCGCAGTTCGCCCTCATTCGGCACGCTCGGTGGCAGCGCATCGGCCAGCACCTCGACGTATTCCAAGTTCACCGTTTCAGGCGCGCGATAATCGCTGCCGTGGCTCTTGTACCAACCATCAATTTCGGCATCGCTGACGGCCAACGATTCATCCAGCGCCGGGGTGATCACCGTAGCGTAAATATCGCGGGTTTCCAGCAGGCTCTTGATCAATCGATCACTTTCGTTTGCCGTGACAAACCCGCTTTCGGCCAGCTTGACCGCCAACGACCTGCGCAACAGATCATTACGCACGTACTGATCGAATTGCAGCGGCGACATCGGCGGATTCTGGCTGGCCAACAACGCCTGATAACGCTGCGGGCTGAACTTGCCTTCCAGCTGGAAATCCGGGATGCGCTCGATCTCGCGACGCACCAGCGCATCGGGGATGACGATGCCGGCATTGCGCGCGGCGATCTCGGCCAAGCGCTCGTCGATCAACTGATCAAGGATGGCGCGCTTGTTTTCGGCCGATTCAAACTGGCGATTATCGAATGCC
>JAUNTK010000025.1:16730-26456 GCA_030538735.1 Pseudomonadota bacterium | reverse complement strand
GCGCCAGCGAACGCAGCCAGTCCTCGATATGGCCCAGCTCGGTGCGTTCGGCACGCAAGAATTTGCGCCGCGCCGGCGTATTGAAAAACAGATCGCGCACCTCGACCGTGGTGCCCTGCGCCTGCGCGGCCGGTGCCGGCTGGCCAAGTTTGCCGCCTTCAACTTCCAGCGCATGGCCATGCGTATCGGCGACGCGGCGCGAAGCAATGCGGAAGCGGCTGACCGAGGCAATCGACGGCAGTGCCTCACCACGAAAGCCAAGCGTGGCGACCGCCTCCAAATCATCGAGCGTGGCGATCTTGCTGGTGGCATGGCGCTGCACCGCCAACGCCAGTTGTTCGGCGGCGATGCCGGCACCATCATCGCGGATGCGGATCAGGCGCACACCGCCTTCTTCCAGCTCAATGTCCACCCGCCGCGCGCCAGCATCCAGCGCGTTCTCAACCAATTCCTTGACCACCGATGCCGGCCGCTCCACCACTTCGCCGGCGGCGATCTGGTTGGCAAGCGTATCGGGCAACAGGCGGATGCGGGCTTCGCTCACGGGCGCACTCAACGGGATGGCCGGTGATTTTACGCTAGCCCCGTCAGGGCGAGGCGACCGTCACCACGCTGCCGCCCTGCGCCTGTAATTCACGCGCATCGCGGCGTGCGGCGTAATGGGTGCCGGGCGGCGGCATCCGGGTGAAATGGGTGTGGATGCCATCCAACACGGCACGCGCCAAATCACGCTGGAATTTCGGGTCTTTCAAGCGCAGCTCTTCATCGGGATTGCTGATGAAGGCGGTCTCGACCAACATCGATGGCACATCGGGCGAGCGCAGCACCACGAAGTTGGCTTTTTCGACCTGCTTCTTGTGGGTCTTGCCAACCCGCTGCAGGCCGCTCAACACCTCTGCCGCCATCCGCTCCGAGGCGCGCTGGGTAGCGTTTTGCGAGAGATCAAGCAGCACCGAGGCCAGCGTGTTTTCCTTGCCCTGCAAACGCACGCCACCAACCAAGTCGGCCGCGTTCTCGCGGTCAGCCAACCAACGCGCCGCCTGCGATGTCGCGCCGCGCAAGGACAGCACATACACCGACGAGCCACGCGCATTACGGTTCTCTGCGGCATCGGCGTGGATCGAGACAAAGACATCGGCCTTGGCCCGGCGCGCGCGCTGGTAACGCTCGGCCAGTGGGATAAAGAAATCGGCATCGCGGGTCAAGTACGACTTCAACCCAGGCATCGCATCCACCTGCCGCGCCAACTCGCGGGCGACGGCCAGGGTGATGTCCTTCTCGCGCGTGCCATGCAGGCCAACCGCGCCGGGGTCTTGGCCGCCATGCCCGGCATCGATGGCGACGATGATCGGGCGCAACATGCCGGGCCGGGTCAGTTCCTGCACGGTGCGCACTGGCGGCGCCGTGCTATCGGGCGGCGGTGATGAAGGCGGGCTGCTGGTGGGCGGCGGGCTTTGCGCATTGTTTGTGCTTGCAGCAACCGGGGCAGCCTGTGTTGCAGCGGGAACAGGCACCTGCGCGGGATTTGCCGGTGGCGTGGCGGTAGCCGGTGCCGGCACGGGCGCGGCAGTGACCACCGCTGGCGGCAGGTTATCCCATGGCGCGTTGTTTGGCGGCGTATCGTTGGCCGGTACATTGGCCGCCGCCGCAATCGCCGCGATGCGGTCACCCGGCCATTCCAGAATCAACACCGCCTGCCCATCGCGCCATTCCAGATTCGGCCCGATCACCACTACCGGCGCGGCCAGATCAAACACGATGCGGGTGATGCCGGCCTCGGGCGCGCCACGGCGCACCGATTTGACCATGCCGATGCCAGCAGGCAAGGCCAGCCGCGACGATGTGCCGGTATCGACCAGATCCAGTACCAGACGATCCGGGTTGGCCAGCGAAAAGGTACGGAATTCAACCCGGCTCTCCAGCACGATTTCGGCGCGCGTTGCGCTGGCGGTTTCCGCCATACGGATGCTGCGCACTTCGCGGGCCTCGGCCAGATTCCAGGCAAGCGCGGCGAGGAGCATCAGCCCCAGCACGATTTGCTCGATTCGCCGTCCCCGAGTGCGCATGGGCAGATTCAACCATCCAGCGCCCGCCATATCAAGCCATTTCCCTTGAAAATCCGTCACTTCGGTTAACTTTCTCTCAGGTTTCTGCAAGTTTGGACCCCGGCACGGCCACCGGCCAGACAAAAAAGCGCGACCCGAAGGCCGCGCTTTTCGCAATCCACTACGGGCAACAATCAGAAGCGGCGACGATACAGCAAGCTGGCCGTGCCGATATCGCCCAACTGGCTGCTGCGGCGGCTGTAGTCCAAACGCAGCAGGTTTTTCGACCATGCCGCGTTCATGCCGACCCCGTGCAACTGGCTGCGCTCGGCCAAGGCGATGCCGTACAGCGGTTGCCAATTGTCCACACCGACGAAGCTGGCATTGAACACATCGCCCTGCGAGAGCAGACGTTGCTGCCACTCGCCACGCATGTCCAGACCAAGGGCAAGACCGTTGGCGAAGCGCCAATTGCGTTCGGCACGGAAGCCGGCATAGGTCTGGCCGCGCTGGCTATCCCAGGCATTGGCACGCAAGCCAAGGCCGGCGGCACCCACTTCAGCAAAGCCATCATTGCGCAGATGCGTGTATTGCAGGCCGGCGTAAGGGGTCAGTGCAAACCCGGACAGATCGAAGCGATAGCCGGTTTCCACATTGGCATTCAAATAACTGCCGGACAGGCGGGTCGCCACACCTTCCAACTGCAGGCCAAGCAGTACATTACGCTGCATCTCCCGGCTGAACTGACCAACGCCCACCCGCCCTTGGCTGTACCAGCCATCACGCAGCCAACCGGCATAGATCTGGCCTTCGTGCTGATAGCCACGCACTTGATCGCCAAAAGCCGGCAGCCAGCTCGTCTGCTGTTGGCGGCTGAAGGCGGCGCCCAGCAGGCCGTTGTGCCCCATCCGCACATCGTGACCGATCATCTCGCCGGTGCTGGAATAACCAACCGCATCGAAACCGGCTTGGCTCATCGTGCCATTGCGGCTCAGATCGCTGTACCAACCACCCGCCTGCAAGGCATCGCGCTGGAAGGCATCGAAACGCCCCGCCGCGGCACGGCGCGCGACATCGATGCTGTCGTAGGTCAGCGAGGACGAGGCACCATGCAACTGGCCCGCGAGACTGCGCAGCGACATATTCACCCCGTCAATGCCCTGCGACATCTGCAGCGCGCCCAAGCCCTCGGCAAAACCCGCCGAAGACGCGCCCGTGGCACCGATCAGATTCAACTGCGCGTCGATTTCGCGCATCGCGGATTCAACCCGCCTGGCGCTGGCCAATGCGGTGCCGGTGAACGACCAGGCCTGCGCGGATTGATAGACATCGATACGGCTGGTCAACAGATAGACGTTGAGGTTGTCATAGTCCAGGCGGGCGTTGAACAGCACCAGCTTGGGATCCCAGGTGAAATCGGTGAAGCGGCCCAGCACGCCTTTCTTGGTCCAGATCAGCAACTCCTTGCTGGAGCTGACATAGCCGGGACGCACGCCACCGATGTGCAAGCGGCTATCGACCAGATTTTCGGTATGGAACAGATTAACGGTGCCATCCACGCCCAGCGGATTGCCGACCCATACCGAGACGATGGCTGGCGTCTTGGCACCACTGCTCGGGTTGTCGGCGACCGTACCGTTGAAGAAGTTGCCAGCGATCGACATCGCCTTGCTGCCGTTGCCGGCCAGCAGAACGCCGGTATTGACGACATCGCCACCAAAATTGTCCAGGCCCATCAGTACGCCAGTCGGTCCAATCGATGCGTTGGAGTTGACCAGCCCCTGTCTCAAGACCAACGAGCTGGTACGCGGGTTGGATGAGGCAAGATCATATGGCGCATCAAACTTGGCCGAGAACGATACCCGTGTATCGCCCGCATAATCACCGCGCTCGGACAGCACCAAAGTGCCGGCACCGATCTTGTGCAAGCCGCCTTGACCGGAAATCAGGTTGCCCCATACCGATACCGGCGCCAAACCTGCGCTGTTGTATGAGAGATTAGGGAACTCGACGACCACATCGCCCCAGTCGAACCGCGCTGGGCCACGCACCGCCTTGGCGGCATTGAGCAGACCGTAGCCAAAGACCTCATCCACCCCCTCATCGCCGATATCGGTCGCGGTGCCGAGGATGGTCTGGCGCACCAGATCATTGTTGAAGTACGGGAATGCACCCCATACCAACGCAGCGGTGCCGGCCACCAGCGGGGCCGCGTATGAAGTACCGCCCCCCACGTGATAGGTCGGGTTGCCGGCGCTGTCATTGAAACCGGTATGAACCACATTGCCGGGCGCGGTCAGGCAGTAATTCTTGGCCACACCGCAAGCCTGCGAATAATTGGTGAGCGTTGGCGTGGCTTCAGTCGGGTTGAGTGCGGCGACGCTCAGCCAGCCGCGCTCAAGAAAAGCGGCGCTGGCCGATTTGCTCGGCAAGGCGGCATTATCGGAAGGATTGGGACGATAACGCGGATCGTCGCCGGCATTGCCATTGGCAAATACCACCAAGCCATCGCGATTGAAAATGAAATCGCTGTAGGCCGCGGCGAATTCATCGGTCATCGCCGGATCCGTCCAGTACAGGCCGCCCCAGGAGTTGTTGATGATGCGCGCGCCGGCATCCGCCATTTCGAGATTCAACATGCGGAAGAACGCGCCATAGCCCTGCCCGGCCCTGACCTCGTTGCCCTGGCCCGAACCATCATCCACGGGACGCTGGTCGGCGATGATCCGCGACGAAACGATGTTGGCACCCGATGCGACACCGCCCGGCCATTGACCGAACGCACTGCCGGCAGCGAGCGAGGCCACCGTGGTGCCGTGGCCCACCTTGTCATCCACACTCAGGTCATTGCCCGAGCCGACATGGGTGAAGCTCTGCATGACCCGGCCGGCCAGCGTCGGGTGATCCCTGCGCACACCGCTGTCGATGATGCCGATGGTGACGCCGGAGCCCGTATAACCTGCCGCCTTGGCTTGATCGGCCCCGATCAATTTGAGGTGGGCATCAATCGGCGGCTGCGCATTGACCGGCCCGGTAGGTGGGGTTGTCGGCGGCGGAGTCGTCGTTGGGGTAGGCGTCGGCGTTGTGCCACCGCCGCCACCACCACCGTCGCCGATTTGCAGCGGCGGTGCGCTTGAATTGCCGCCGCCGCTGCTGCAGGCGCTCAGCCCCAGCGCCAGCACGGAGACGATGGCCAGCGCCAACTCATTGCGACCGCCCTTGTTGTTCATAAGCATTTCCCGATATCCCCTACGAAATGACAGCATCTGCACCGTTGCCAGTGCATCCCAGAGACCTTTTAACCTGTTCCTCACATCAACACAATCCTTGCTGAATAATTCTGCGACAGAAGACCAAAACCCGTGATCACCCAGCCGCGCCGGATCAGGCGATAATTGGCGGATCACTCGATCAGCCCACTCAAACGGAGAGCCCACATGTCTGACGTCGTCATCGTCGCCGCCAAGCGCACCGCCATCGGTTCCATGCTCGGCCAGTTCACCGGCGTGCCCACCCCAACGCTGGGTGCCCATGCGATCAGCGCCGCCTTGGATCAAGCCGGTTTGAAGGGCGACCAGATCGATGAAGTCATCATGGGCTGCGTGCTGCCGGCTGGTCTCGGCCAAGCACCGGCGCGCCAATCGATGCGCGCGGCCGGGATCGATGACCGCGCTACGGCCACCACCATCAACAAGGTCTGCGGCTCGGGCATGAAATCGATCATGCTGGCCCACGATATCGTCAAGGCCGGGTCGGCGGAGGTGATCGTTGCCGGCGGCATGGAATCGATGACCAACGCCCCGCACGTCTTGAATGGCTCGCGCACCGGCATCCGCTACGGCAGCGCCGAGTTCATCGACCACATGGCCTATGACGGCCTGACCAACCCGGATGATGGCAAAGCGATGGGCGTGTTTGGCGATGCCACCGCCGCCAAGTACGGCTACACCCGCGAGCAGATCGATGCGTTCTCGGCTGAAAGCGCCAAGCGCGCCCAGCAGGCCATCGCCGATGGTGCCTTCAAGGCCGAGATCGCGCCGGTCACTGTCAAGGGCCGCAAGGGCGAGGTGGTGATCGATACCGATGAGGAGCCAGGCAAGATCGATCTGGCACGCATCCCCAGCCTGCGCGCCGCGTTTGGCAAAGATGGCGTGTTGACCGCCGCCTCGTCCTCGAAGATTTCCGATGGCGCTGCCGCCACCGTGGTGATGTCGGCCGAAACCGCCGCCAAACTGGGCAGCACGCCGCTGGCCAGGATCGTCGCCCACGCCACGCATTCGCAGCAGCCGGAATGGTTCACCACCGCGCCGGTCAAGGCGATTGCCAATGTGCTGGAAAAAGCCGGCTGGAAGGCCGAAGACGTTGACCTGTACGAAATCAACGAGGCATTTGCCGTGGTCGCGATGGCCCCGATGACCGAGCTTGGCATCGTGCACGACAAGATCAATGTCAACGGCGGCGCACTGGCGCTGGGCCACCCGATCGGCTGCAGCGGCACCCGTCTGGTGGTCACCCTGATCCATGCCTTGCAGGCCCGTGGCTTGAAGCGCGGCGTGGCCAGCCTGTGCATCGGCGGCGGCGAAGCCACCGCGCTGGCTGTCGAAATCGTGTAAGGAGTGGCTTAAGGTCGGCTAAACCCGCCTGAACGGAAAAGAAAAAAAAACCGGCCAAACCGCTTGACACCGTTCACGGGTTTGTCATGATGTCGGCAACGCGCAACTGTGCTGCGTTGCCCAACCCACTCAAGGAATCATCACGATGACCATGAACAAGACCCTGATCGCCCTCGCCATGGGCCTGGCTTTGGCCGCTTGCTCCAACAACGCCGAGCAGGCCGCCGACGCCGCTGCCGACGCCAACACCGCCGCTGCTGAAGCCCAGCAGGCTGCCGACGCCGCCGCTGCCTCCGGTGAAGCCATCGTTGCCGACGCCGCTCAGGCCGGTGCCGACGCTGCCGCTGCTGCTGCCGACGCTGCCGCCACCCAGGCTGATGCCGCTGCCGCTGCTGGCACCGAAGCTGTGGCCGATGCCGCTTCTGACGCTGCTGCCAAGGCTGCCGATGCCGCTGGCGAAGCCCAGAAGTCGGCCGAGCAGGCTGCCGACGCTGTCAAGAAGTAATTCTTCACAGCCGTTGCAAGAGCCGCTGGTTCGCCAGCGGCTCTCTACACCAAGGGTGATGCAGGCAGCCCTGACCAAAGTGCCCAACCCAAATCCCGTATGACGCCAACCGCGTCTATCTGCGAGAGCCAGGCCGCGCGCAACAATGCGACCGTGGATTCTTCCCCTTCTGGAGACTACCCATGAAATTGAAGCTTGCCACCCTGATCGCCGCCAGTGCTTTCACCCTTGCCGCCTGCAACTCGCCGAACGCCGAACAAAAGATCGACGAAGCCAAGGCTGCCGCCGAACAAGCCGGTAGCGATGCCGCTGCCGCCGCCTCCGCTGCGGGTGATGCCGCTGTTGCCAGCGCCGAAGCCGCCGGCGCCGCGACTGCCGCCGCCGCTGACAGCGCTGCTGCCCGCATTGATGCCGCCGCTGCCGATGCCAAGGATGCGGCAGACCAAGCCGCCGCCGATGCCAAGGCCGCCACCGAGCAAGCCAAGGCCGATGCCGCTGGTGCCGTCGCCAATGCGGCCCAGAACGTGGCAGACAAGGCCGAGGCCGCCAAGGAAAAGGCTGAAGCCAAGAAGTAATCCGCTTCCAGCATCGCGCTATATGACACGGCCCACTTCGGTGGGCCTTGTTGTTTTTGGGATAGGCCATCGCCCGGCCAGCCGTTATCCTTGATGACTGATCCCCACGGCTGAACCCACATGCCCGCGCTTGTATCGCAGCTTGACCCCCGCTCCGCCGATTTCGCCAGCACCGCCGATCACCACCGCGCACTGACCGCCGAGTTGCACCAGCGCCTGCGCCGGGTGGCCGAAGGCGGCGGTGAAGCCGCCCGGCAAAAACACAGCGCACGCGGCAAATTGCTGGCCCGCGAACGCATCGACGCCCTGATCGACCCGGGCGCGCCCTTCCTTGAATTGAACGCGCTGGCCGCCGAAGGCATGTACGACGATGCCGCGCCCGCCGCCGGCATCGTGACCGGCATCGGCCGGGTGATGGGGCAGGAATGCGTGATCGTCGCCAACGATGCCACGGTCAAGGGCGGCACCTACTTCCCGATGACGGTCAAGAAGCATCTGCGCGCCCAGCAAGTGGCGTTGGAAAACCGTCTGCCCTGCATCTATCTGGTCGATTCCGGCGGCGCGTTTTTGCCGCTGCAAGACGAGGTATTCCCGGACAAGGAGCATTTCGGCCGCATCTTCTACAACCAAGCGCGGATGAGCAGCGAGAACATCCCGCAAATCGCCGTGGTGATGGGTTCATCCACCGCCGGTGGTGCCTATGTGCCGGCGATGTGCGATGAATCGGTGATCGTCAAGAATCAGGGCACGATCTTTCTCGGCGGCCCGCCATTGGTGAAAGCCGCCACCGGCGAAGTGGTCGATGCCGAAGCGCTCGGCGGTGCCGATGTGCATACCAGCATCAGCGGCGTGGCCGACCATTTCGCCGAGGACGACCACCACGCGCTCAGCATCGCCCGCGATATCGTCGGCACGCTCAATCGTCGGCACGCGCTGCCGTTGGCGCTGAAAGACAGCATCGAGCCGCACTACCCGGCCGATGAGTTGTACGGCATCGTGCCACAGGACACGCGCAAGCCCTTCGATATCCGCGAGGTGATCGCGCGCATCGTCGATGGCAGCGAGTTTCAAGAGTTCAAGGCGCGCTATGGCAAGACGCTGGTCACCGGCTTCGCCCATATCCACGGCATGCCGGTGGGCATCGTTGCCAACAACGGCATCCTGTTTTCCGAATCGGCATTGAAGGGCGCGCACTTCATCGAGCTATGCAACCAGCGCGGCATCCCGCTGGTGTTTTTGCAAAACATCACCGGCTTTATGGTCGGCAAGAAATACGAGAACGCCGGCATCGCCAAAGACGGCGCCAAGATGGTCACCGCCGTGGCCTGCTCCACCGTGCCGAAGTTCACCGTGGTGATCGGTGGCAGTTTTGGTGCCGGCAATTACGCGATGTGCGGCCGCGCCTATGGCGGGCGCTTCCTGTGGATGTGGCCCAATGCCCGCATCAGCGTGATGGGCGGCGAACAGGCCGCCAGCGTGTTGGCAACGGTGCGCCGCGATGGCATCGAGGCCAAAGGCGGCCAATGGGGCGCCGAGGATGAGGACAACTTCAAGGCACCGATCCGCCAACAATACGAAGAGCAAGGCAACCCGTATTACGCCAGTGCACGGCTGTGGGATGACGGCATCATCGACCCGGCCGATACCCGCCGGGTGCTCGGGCTGGCGCTGGCTGCCTCGCTCAACGCGCCGATCGAGCCGATGAAATTCGGCGTATTCCGCATGTAATGCATCGCATGTGATGCGTCTCACACATGAACCAATGGCAACATGACATCCCCATGACACCTTCTTCACATGCTAATTTCTGCCCTCCGCAGCACCCCGCTGCCCCTGTGAAGTGAGTGACATGGTGAGTTGGAGAGACCCCGGCAACAACGCCAAGAAAGAAGCCGCCGATTTTCCGAGCGATGCGGTCACGACGCCGTTTGCCCAGCAGGCCGCCCCTGCCACCCCGACACCGGTGCCCACCACCCCAGCACCGACAT
>JAUNTK010000025.1:13243-16714 GCA_030538735.1 Pseudomonadota bacterium | reverse complement strand
GTCGGTGATCGCCGCCGATCTCAGCATCGAAGGCAAGATCGAAGGTGCCGGTCATGTCCGCATCGCTGGCAAGTTCAAGGGTGATGTCAACGTCAAGGGCGATCTGACCGTCGAACAAGGTGCCAAGCTCAATGGCAGCGTGCGCGCCGAAAAAGTCACGCTTTCCGGCGAGCTCGATGGCAATATCGAGGCCGCGCGCCGCGTCGATCTGCTCGCCTCCAGTGCGATGAACGGCGACATCAAGGCCGACGATCTCACCATCGCTTCCGGCGCACGCCTGCGTGGTCATGTCGAATGTGGTGCCTGGGACAGCAAGCCCGGCAAGGCCGAATCGAAGAAGGACAACGGCAACGCCGCATGAGCAGCCTACTTGGCCGCGGCAACAAGCAAGCCGATGTGGGCGCGACACGCACGTGCCCACATTGCCGCGCCACCATCCTGCAAAGCTCGGCGGTCTGCCCGCAATGCAAGGGGCATCTGCGTTTCGATGCCACCCCTGATCGCAAGGTGCTGGATTCACCACTGCGCATCGAAGGCACCCTGCCCGGCCCCGCGCCGGGCGAGGCGTGGGAATACTCCGTCGTCGCGGTGGTCAAGAACGAGCGCGGCGAAGAAGTCACCCGCCATGTGATCGGCGTCGGCGCGATGCATCCGGGCGAGCAACGCACGTTTTCGCTCAGTGTCGATCTAGTCGCCAGTACGCGGATGCGGGCCAAGCATTAGCGATACGCCGAACCACCGTGCGCCGGCAGATGCCGAGCGCAGCCCTCAACCGCAGCCATCACAGCCCCCGCATTCGGCCGATTTCAACGCGGCTGCCGGGGCTATCCAGCGGCCGATTTTCTTGATCCAGCCGGCGCGTTTATCACGCAACAAGACGATGGCAATGGCGATGCGTGTCGCCCGCCACGCACGCGGGAAGCGGCTCTGCCAGACAAACAGCACGGCCGCGACCACCGCCGTGCCGATCAGCGCGTATTGCAGATACAGCGGCATCGCTCAGCCCCAGCCCAAGGCCCGCGCCAACTGATAGGTGGCGAATGAGGCCAGATAGGCCAGCGCAAACAAATAGCCGGTGGCGAACGCGGTCTGTTTCCAGCTGCCGGTTTCGCGCTTGATGGTGGCGAGCGTCGAGATGCAATGCGGCGCGTAAATAAACCAGACCAATAACGATAGCGCCGTCGCCAGCGACCAATCCTGCGCGATCAACGATGAAAGCGCCGCAGCCGATGCCTCATCGCTGCTGGCGGCGACCGCATACACGGTAGCGAGCGATGACACCGCCACTTCGCGCGCGGCCATCGCCGGGATCAACGCGATGCAGATTTCCCAGTTGAACCCAATCGGCGCAAACACCACGGCCAGCGCATGGCCGATGCGGCCGGCAAGGCTGTAATCAATCGCCGGGCCCACGGCATCGGCTGGGGCAGCGGGGAAGTTGAGCAAGAACCACAGCAACACCGTCATCGCCAAAATGATGCCGCCGACGCGCTTCAAGAAGATCATCATTCGCTCGTACAGGCCAATCAGCAAATCGCGCCAATGCGGCAGCCGGTACGAGGGCAGCTCCAGCAGCAAGGCATGTTCGCCGGTATCGCGCCGCCAGCGTTTCATCACCCAACTCACGATGAGTGCGCTGACGATGCCGGCCAGATACAGCGCAAATAACACCAAACCCTGCAGTTCCAGCCCGCCTAATACTTTCTGCCGCGGGATAAACGCGCCGATCAACAACGCATACACCGGCAGACGCGCCGAGCAGGTCATCAACGGCGCGACCAGAATAGTGGCGAGGCGGTCACGCGGGTCGTGGATCGAGCGCGTCGCCATCACCCCCGGCACCGCGCAGGCAAAGCTCGATAACAATGGGATAAAGCTGCGCCCGGAAAGCCCCGCCGCGGCCATTGTGCGATCGAGCAAAAACGCCGCACGCGGCAGATAGCCGGATTCTTCCAGAATCAAAATGAAGAAAAACAGGATCAGGATCTGCGGCAGAAACACGACCACCCCGCCGAGGCCAGCGATGATGCCGTCCACCAGCAGGCCTCGCAGCGGGCCATCCGCCATCAGGCCACCCACGCTATCGCCCAGCCATGCGCTGCCGGCTTCGATCACATCCATCAGCGGCGTGGCCCAGGCATACACCGCTTGAAACATCAAAAACATCACCAGCGCCAATGTCAGCAGGCCAAATACCGGGTGCAGCAACCAGCGATCAAGCACGTCATCGATCTGCGCGGTGCGGCGCGGCATCGATACGCTGGCCTCGATCAAGCGGCGGGTTTCCGCGTGCAGGCCATCGGCTTCGGGCAGTTCACTTGCGGCCTGCGCGGCGGGCAGGCCATCGGCAATCGCCTGCTCGATGCGCGCCAACAGGGCATTCGCGCCATCGCCACGCACTGCGATGGTTTCCACCACCGGCAAATCCAGCCCGCGCGATAACGCCTCGACATCAATCCGCACACCGCGCCGCGTCGCCGCATCCATCTGGTTGAGGGCGACGATGATCGGCAGGCCCAGCGATTTCAGCTCCAGCACAAAGCGCAGATGCAGGCGCAAGTTGGTGGCATCGACCACGCAAACCAGCAGGTCGGGCACCGCCTCGCCGGGATAAAAGCCACGACAGACATCGCGCGCAATCGCCTCTTCCAAGCTCGCTGGTGACAGGCTGTAGGCACCGGGCAGATCCAGCACGGCGCAACTGCGACCAGTGCCGGTCAACAGCCAGCCCAGCTTCCGCTCGACGGTGACGCCAGCGTAATTGGCGACTTTCTGCCGGCTGCCGGTCAACAGATTGAACAACGCGGTCTTGCCGCTGTTCGGGTTGCCGACAAGGGCGATACGGGGCGATGCGGCTGCGCTCATTTCGCTGCCACCTCGATGCGGGCGGCCTCGCTGCGGCGCAGGGCAAAACGGGTGTAGCCCACCTGCACCATCAGCGGCTCGCGGCCAATCGGGCCGGTGGCGCAGACCTCGACCTGCTCACCCGGCACGAAGCCGAGCTCGCCCAAACGTCGGGCAATCGCATCATGCGCATCCAGCGGGTGGACGCGCAGCACATCGGTCGGGGTATGCAGAGGCAAATCGCTTAGGCGCACGGCCAATCCAGAATAAGAACCGTTCGCATTTTATACGAAGCCGCGCATCGATATCGCTATCATGGGGCGATCTTTTCGAGGGGGTATCTGTGAGCGATTCGATGGAACTCAGGCGCGATGGCGCGCTGGCCCGGCTGCACATGACCCGTCCCGCCCTGCACAACGCCTTCGATGCCGGCTTGATCGCCGACCTCACCGCCGCACTTCTATCGGTCGCGGCCGATCCCGGCGTGCGCGTGTTGGTGCTGGAAGGTGAAGGCGCATCGTTCTCGGCCGGTGCCGATCTCAACTGGATGCGCGGCATGGCGGCGATGAGCGAGGCGGAAAACCGCCGCGATTCACTGGCATTGGCCGGCCTGATGCGCACGCTCGA
>JAUNTK010000025.1:0-13216 GCA_030538735.1 Pseudomonadota bacterium | reverse complement strand
CCCTGCCGAAACCCACCATCGCCCGCGTACACGGCGCGGCGTTTGGCGGTGGCGTCGGGCTGGTGGCCTGCTGCGATATCGCCATCGGCGTGCCCGAGGCCAAATTTGGCCTGACCGAAGCTAAGCTGGGCCTGCTGCCGGCAGTGATCTCGCCCTATGTCGTCAACGCCATCGGTGCGCGCAATGCGCGGCGCTACTTCGCCAGCGCGGAAATCTTCGATGCCGCCGAAGCGCAACGCATCGGCCTGCTGCACGAGGTGGCCGCCGCCGATGCGCTGGATGCCGCCGTCGAGCGCCAGATCGACCTGCTGCTGAAGGCCGGCCCGATCGCCGCCGCCAGCGCCAAGCAACTGGTGCGCAACGTGCTGGCCCATACCGATGGCGAACGCCACGATGCCGACAACGCCGCCCTCATCGCCCGCCTGCGCGTTTCGCCCGAAGGCCAGGAGGGTTTGGCCGCCTTCCTCGACAAGCGCAAGCCCAACTGGACCTCATGACCATGTTCAACAAAATCCTGATCGCCAACCGTGGCGAAATCGCCTGCCGCGTGATCCGTACCGCGCGGCGCATGGGTATCCGCACCGTCGCGGTGTATTCCGAGGCCGATGCCGATGCCCAGCACGTGCGTCTGGCCGATGAAGCATGGCCGATTGGCGGCCCGCGCCCGCAAGACAGCTATCTGAAGGGCGATGTCATTCTTGAGGTGGCGAAGAAATCCGGTGCCCAGGCCATCCATCCCGGTTATGGCTTTTTGAGCGAGAACGCGGATTTCGCCGATGCCGTGGAAGCGGCCGGCATCGTTTTCATCGGGCCCAAAGCCGCCTCGATGCGCAAGATGGGCAGCAAGGCCGGTGCCAAAGAATTGATGCAGGCCGCCGATGTGCCGGTGGTGCCCGGCTACACCGGCGAGGATCAATCGCCTGAATTGCTGCAACGCGAGGCCGACCGCATCGGCTACCCGCTGATGATCAAGGCCGCGCACGGTGGTGGCGGCAAGGGCATGCGCATCGTGCGATCAAGTGCAGAATTCGCCCCCAATCTGCAAAGCTGCCAGCGCGAGGCAGCCAATGCCTTTGGCCGCGACCGCGTGCTGCTGGAGCGTTACATCGAGCAACCACGCCATATCGAGATCCAGATTTTCGGCGATGCCGCCGGCCATGTGATCCACCTCAACGAGCGCGAATGCTCGGCGCAGCGCCGCTACCAAAAGGTGTTGGAAGAATCGCCCTCGCCCTTCCTCACCCCGGAACTACGCGCGGCGATGGGCGCGGCGGCGGTGCAGGCCGGGCGCACCATCGATTACCAAAACGCCGGCACGGTGGAGTTCATCGTTGGCCAAGACGGCGGCTTCTACTTCATGGAGATCAACACCCGCCTGCAGGTGGAGCACCCGGTCACCGAGCTGGTCACCGGGCTGGATCTGGTCGAATGGCAGCTGCGCGTTGCCGCTGGCGAGCCACTACCGCGCACGCAGGAAGCGATTTATTCCAGCGGCCACGCCATCGAGGTGCGCTTGTATGCGGAAGACCCCGATGCCGGTTTTCTGCCCGGCTCCGGCACCTTGACCCGGCTACGGCTGCCGGAATTCATGGCCGATGTGCGGATCGATTCTGGCGTGATCGAAGGCGATACCGTCACCATCTTCTACGACCCGATGATCGCCAAGCTGATCGTGCATGGCGCAGATCGCCCACGCGCATTGGCCCGCCTGCGCGATGCCTTGGCGGCCTGCGAGATCGAAGGGCCGAAATCGAACATCACGTTTCTTGAGCGCCTCGCCCGCCACCCGGCGGTCGTTGGCGGCACGATTGATACCGGCTATCTGGATCGCCATCTGGATGAGTTCATCGGCAGCGACAACGATGCCGACGACGGCGTGCTGCTGCGTGCTATCGCCGCCTCGGCGCTACGCCTGCGTGATGGCGCACGCGCCAACCCGCATTCGCCGTGGCAGATCATCGATGGTTGGCGGCTGGATGGCAGCGGCGATACGCCGATCCGCCTCGCCCACGGCGATGTCGATGCGTATCTGTGGTTGAGCGGTAAAAACGGCGATTTCGTGGTGCGCGAAGGCGATGCGCTGACCTATCTTGACGGCCTGCGCTTGGATGGCGGCGCATTGAGCGGCCGCATCAATGGCCACAGCCGCCGCCTGCAAATCGCGGTGCATGGCGATGTGGTGCTGCTGCACGATGGCGAGCGCCGCCACCGCATCGAGCGCACCGCCCTGCATCGGCTGGAAGACGAACACGGCGCGCAGAGTGGCGATGTGATCAAGGCACCGATGCCCGGCCGCGTGGTGTTGGTCAGCGCCAAGCCCGGCGATACGGTCAAGGCTGGCGATGTGGTGCTGGTGATGGAAGCGATGAAGATGGAGTTGGCACTGAAATCACCGCGCGATGGCGTGATCGATGAGGTGCGCGGCGCAGAAGGCGATTTTGTCGAAGCCGATGCGTTGTTGGTCAAATTGGCCGCTGCCTGAGGCCGCCATGCAGATCCCCAGCCTGCCCCGCAACGCAACAGTGACGGCATCGCGCTGGTGCCTGGCGATCATCTTCTCGATGCTGCTTGCCAGCTGCCAGATGGTGCATTTCAGCGTGCCGCCGACCACCGCTGCCACTGGCTGTGATCGCGCGTTGATCGGCGCGTGGTCGAGTAATCTCGACAGCGACAAAGACAAACCTGTTGATCTGGATATCGACACCGACTGCCGCGTGCAACTGAGCGAAAACGGCCGCGCTGGCAGCCCGGTTCAATTGCATGTCGCCGAATGGCCCGGTTCCGAGTGGCGCGTAGTGTGGCTAAGGATCGGCGATTTACCTGCCATGTTTGCCTCGCAATCAGCCCAGCCGCTGAATGCCGATGATCCGCTTGCCCTTTATCCGGATGATTGGATGTTGCTGTGCTATCGAACACTCAGCGATAAGCTCTACCTTCGGTTGATGGATCCTGATTTTGTGAAAACAGGCATCACACAAGATTGGCTGCGCGGCGAAATCATTGGTTCCGGCCATCGGGCATCCTTACGCATCCATGCTGCGCTCGCCAACGAACCACTCGTCAATCCCGAGATATTTTGTGCCATCAGTGATGATGTCGAGCCGATGTTCACCCGCACAACCGGAGCCACGCCATGAGCCTGCCCAGCCACGTCCGCATCGTCGAAGTCGGCCCGCGTGATGGCCTGCAAAACGAGAAAACCTTCGTCGCCACCGCCGACAAGATCGAGCTGATCAACCGGCTTTCCGCCACCGGCCTCAAAACCATCGAAGCCACCAGCTTCGTCAGCCCGAAGTGGATACCGCAGATGGCTGATGCCGCCGACGTCTATGCCGGCATCATGCGCAAACCCGGCATCGCGTATCCGGTACTCACCCCCAACCTGCAGGGCTATCAACGCGCACGCGCGGTCGGTGTTGAGGAAGTCGCGGTGTTCGCCGCTGCCTCGGAAGCCTTCAGCCAGAAAAACATCAATGCCTCGATCGATGAATCACTGCAGCGTTTTCAGCCGCTGATCGAGGCCGCCAAGGCGGATGGCGTCAAGGTGCGCGGCTATGTATCCACCGTGCTGGGTTGCCCGTATCAAGGCGAGGTGCCGCTGGCCGATGTAGTGCGCGTGGCCAAGGCGCTGTACGCCGCCGGCTGCTATGAAATATCGCTGGGCGATACCATCGGCGTCGGCACCCCGGCCAAGGCGCGCACGATGCTGCAAGCGGTCGCCGCTGAAGTACCGATGTCGGCGCTGGCCATCCACTTCCACGATACCTATGGCCAGGCGCTGGCCAATATCTTCGCCTGTCTGGAACAAGGTGTGGCGGTGATCGATGCCGCCGTCGCCGGCACCGGCGGCTGCCCATATGCGAAAGGTGCCAGTGGCAATGTCGCCAGCGAAGATGTGGTCTACATGCTGCACGGGATGGGTATCGAGACCGGGATCGACCTCACAAAACTGATCGAAACCGGGGTATGGTTGGCAGGCAAACTCGGCCGGAGCAACGGCAGCAAGGCAGCAGTCGCCCGCAGCGCATGAACCAACCCGACAGCCAGGACAAGGGGGCGAATCCGCTGGCAAGACAATTGGCGCGCCGCCTGCGCGCCGTGATCGAGGACGAACAGCAGAGCGTGGAAATCCGCCATCTGGCGATGGATGCGCTGCAAGCCTGGCAGCAGGCCGAAGAATCAAGCAGGATCGAACATTCGCGCTATCGCAGCCTGATGGATGCGGTGCCCGACCCGGTCACGATTCTGGACTGGGATGGCACGGTGCTGGATTTCAACCGCGCCGGCTGCAAGCTGTTTGGTCACCAGCGCGAGCACGTCATCGGCAAGAACATCAATGTGCTCAACCCCGAGCTGCCCGAGGGCCACATGGGGCCGGTGATCGATGCCTTGAGCCGCGGCGAGAGCTATGTCATCGAAGTCACCAACATGCGCGCCGACGGCAGCCGGTTCCCGGTCGAGGTGCATTCGGCATCGATCCAGTTTGGCACCCGGCGCAGCATTGTGGCGGTGGCGCGCGATTTGACCGCACGCAGCGATACCGATGATCGCTATACCGATCTTCTTGAGTCGATCGATCAAGGGATCGTCGTGCAGAACCGCGAAGGTCAGGTGCTGCACATCAACAATGCGGCGATGCGCATCCTCGATCTGGAGCCCGGCACATCGCCCACCGCCGCGTTTCACGGTGGCGATTGGGAGATTTTTGATGAGCGCGGATGTTTGCTGTCGCATGACCAGCTGCCCAGCAGCATCAGTCTGACCACCGGCCAGGTCGTCTCCAATCAGGTCATTGGCATCAGCCGCCGCGACAAGCACCTGTTCCGCTGGCTATCGGTCAGCGCGATCCCGAAATTCCATGCCAATGCCGATCAACCCGGCCAGACCTTTTCGCTGATCCGCGACATCACCGAGTTGAAACGCGACAGCGCGATGTTCTCGCGGGTGCAATCGCTGGCCGCGATCGGGGCATGGGAGTTCAACCGCGAATCAGGCCACATTTACCTGACCAGCGGTGCGATGCGATTGCTGGGCATCGATAGCGCCGATGTCCCGCTTGAGAACATGCTGCGTGCATTCGTGCAGCCCTATCGCGACCAGTTGCGCACGTCACTGGGTGCCACCGAGCAACCGGCGCACGCCTTCCGCTACGAACTGCTGTGCAAGCCTTCGAGCCACGGTGCCGAATGGCTGCAGATTCAGGGCGATATTGATCCGCTCGACCCTGCTGGCAACAGGATTACCGGCACCATCGCCGATATCAGTGAACGCAAGCAGGTGGAAGCGCGTTTGCGCCAACAAGCACTGACCGACCCGATGACCGGCCTGTTCAACCGCGAGGCGATCATCGGCGAGATCGAGTTCCGTCTGGCCGAATCACGGCTGGATTTTGCCATCCTCTACATCGATCTCGACCGCTTCAAGGTGATCAACGATGTGCTTGGACATCACGTCGGCGACGAGTTGCTGTGCAAGGTCTCCCATCGGGTGCAGACGGGCATCGGCGAGAGCGCCGTACTCGCACGTCTTGGTGGCGATGAATTCCTGGCACTGTGTCCGCATCACACTGCCAACAGTGCAATCTCGATTGCCGAACGGATAATCGAAGTGCTGTCCAAACCGTTCCAGCTGGGCAACGAGGAATATCTGGTCAGTGCCAGCATCGGCATCGCCCAAGCCGGCATCAATGGCGATGAGGCCTCCACCCTGATCCAGAACGCCGATGCAGCGATGTACGACAGCAAGCGGCGCACGTTCAATGGCTGGCAGTGCTACAGCGAGGATCTGGCGCGTCGGCAACGCGATCGGTTGCGCATCGATACCTTGTTGCGCAGTGCGATCAGCAACAACGAAATGCGGCTGGAATACCAACCCAAGATCGACCTCGCCAGCGGCGCGGTCGTTGGTGCCGAGGCCTTGATGCGTTGGGAAAACCCGCTATTGGGCTCCATGTCGCCCAATGTCTTCATCAGCCATGCCGAGGGCAACGGCGAGGTGGTGCGGCTGGGCAATTGGGCGCTGCATCAGGTCTGTCAACAAATACGGCGGTGGCGCGATGCCGGTCTGGACGTGATGCCGATCGCGGTCAATGTCTCGTTCCGCCAGTTTCTGGTCGGCGATCTGGCCAGCACCGTGGCCGAGGCCTTGAACAGTGCCGGCATCGCCGGCTCCTTGCTGGAGCTGGAGTTCACCGAGCGCGTCTTGATCGAGGACGAGCCGGAAACCCTGCGCACCATCGCCCGCTTGGGTGAAATGGGCGTTTCGCTCTCGATTGACGATTTTGGCGAAGGCTATAGCGCACTCAACTATCTGCGTCGCCTGCCAATCCACGGCCTCAAACTTTCGCAATTGTTCCTGCAAGGCGTGCCGGACAATCGCCCCGATGTCGCTGTTTGTGAGGCGGTGAGTGGTATCGCCAACAGCCTGGGGCTCGGTCTGGTGGCCGAAGGCGTTGAAACCACGGCGCAACGCGATTTTCTGCTGAAACTTGGCGTGCCGGTGGGTCAGGGCTTCCTGTTCTCGCGGCCGTTGTCGGCTGAGGATTTCGCCGCGCACTTGGCCGCGGCCAATGTGCTTGGCCGCGGGGCCGCCTGAGCAGCCGCCCGCGACAGCATCACCATCCCGGTTAAAATCGTGGTTTTCCGCAGGCGAGATTCCCATGCAGCTGCACGACACCCGCGCCATCATCACTGGCGGCGTTTCCGGCCTCGGCCTTGCCGTCGCCCAGCATCTGGTCAAGCACGGCGGCAAAGTCGCCCTGTTCGATGTCAACGAGGAAAAAGGCGCGACTGCAGTCACCGAACTGGGTGCGGACAAGGCCATCTTCATCAAGACCGATGTCACCGACGAGGCCGGCGTCAGCGCCAACGTGGCAGCGGCGGCCGATTTCCTCGGCGGCCTGAACGCCTGCATCAACTGCGCCGGCATTCTGGGCGCTGGCCGCGTGCTGGGCAAAAACGGGGCGATGGCGCTGTCGCAGTTCCAGACCACAGTGATGGTCAATCTGGTCGGCAGTTTCAATGTCGCCAAGGCCTGCGCGGAGCGGATGCAACACAATGCGGCCGGCGTGGATGGCGAGCGCGGGGTGATCGTCAATACCGCGTCAGTCGCCGCCTTTGAGGGCCAGATCGGACAGGCGGCGTATTCGGCATCGAAGGGCGGCGTGGTTGCCATGACCCTGCCGATGGCGCGCGAACTGGCCCGCTTCGGTATCCGAGTGCTGACCATCGCGCCCGGCATTTTCTGGACGCCGATGGTCGATGGCATGCCGGATGATGTACAGGCCGCGCTGGCCGCCTCGATCCCGTTCCCCTCGCGTCTTGGCCAGCCGACGGAGTTCGCCGATCTGGTCGGCTATATCCTCGGCAACACCTATCTCAACGGCGAAACCATCCGTCTCGATGGTGCCACCCGGCTGGCACCCAAGTAAGTCAGCCACACCCTCACTCATCACCCAGCGCGAATCTCCCATGAAGGCTTACGACATCAAGAAAGGCAACGTCGTTGAACACAACGGCGGCGTGTACCAAATCCGCGACATCGAACGCAGCAGCCCGCAAGGGCGCGGCGGCAATGTGCGCTTTCGTTTCGTCATGTACTCGGTGCCGGGCGGCAACAAGCTCGATGCCAGTTTTGATGGTGACGACAACCTGAGCGAAGTCGAATTGCTGCGCCGTCAGGCCACCTTCTCTTATAAGGATGGCGAGGCATTCGTGTTCATGGATGACGAGGATTACAGCCAGTACGCGCTGGATGCCGCCTCGGTCGGCGAGGCCAGCGGCTACATCACCGATGGCCTGACCGGCTGCCATGTGCAGATCATTGATGACCAGCCGGTGGGTTTGCAGCTGCCGACTTCCGTGGTACTGGAAGTGGTCGATACCCCGCCAGAACTCAAGGGCGGCACCGCCACCAAGCGGCCAAAGCCGGCGATGTTGAACACCGGCATCGAAATCCAGGTACCGGAATACATCAGCAATGGTGAGAAAGTGTGGGTGAATACCAGTACTGGCGAGTTCGGTGGGCGCGCCGACTAAGCTTACCGTCAGCCTGTTGGCATGCGGCTTGGGCGGCATGCTGGTGGCGTGCGCCAGTACGCCGCAGCCCGCAATCGATCCGCAAGCCGATTGCATCGGCCCACACGCGCCACAGCCACGGCTGGGCTCCTGCGGCTGGCCGCGCGATGTGCGCGAATTCGTCGCCCGGCGCGATTTGTGCGACCACTTCCGTGGCGAGGAAGCCTACAACGCCCAGCGCGGGGCATTTCTTGTAAAACGCATGGGCCAGACGTGCACCGGCAGCGATGCCGCGCTGGCCCGATTGAAAGCAAAATACCGGCAGAACACCGCCCTCCTGCCCATGTTGAACACGTTCGAGGACAGCATCGAATGAACGGCAACGTCAATCTCCGCAACGCCCATCCCGATGATCTTGATCGGCTCTTGCCGGCAATGCAGGCTTTTTATGTACTTGAGCAATTGCCCTGGGATGAAGCACGCCAGCGCGCCGCCGTCGCCAGCCTGATCGACAGTCGGCGCAACGGCCGCCTGCTGGTGATGGAGCACGACGGCGAATTGGCCGGTTACGCGGTGGTCGGCTTCTGCTTCAGCCTGGAGTTCGATGGCCGCTATGCCCTGCTTGATGAGCTCTACGTGCTGCCCGCCTTTCAGGGCTTGGGGCTTGGCAAGCAGCTGATGCAGCAGGCCGAGCAGCTCGCGCTTGCCGAAGGCTGCCGCGCACTGCGGCTTGAGGTCAACGATGACAACCCGCATGCACGCGGCATCTACGAGCGTGCCGGTTACACCGCGCAGCCGCGCCGCTTGATGAGCCGCTGGCTGGATGCCGATGGGTAACCGGCCATGTCGATGAATTTGATACGCCCACGCCCGATCACTTTTGCACCCACACGCCTGATGATTGCTTCAATCGTGTTCGTTTTTCTGGCCGCCTGTTCCGCCCCGGCCACACACGTGGAACCCCATGCCGAGCCGCCTGTGGCGACCACGCCCGCCCCCGCCGGCACCTCAGCGGATCAGCTCAGCGCCTCCGCGCACGCGCCGGTCGATGCCACCCAATTGCCGCAAGACGTGCAGGAGTTCATCCTCAACCAGCGCATGTGCCGGCACTTCAGCCGCCCGGCCGATCAAGGTGGCAATGCCGCGATGGCGGCCGTGATGTGCAGCAAGGCCGATGCCGCCTCCTGGAAGGCACTGATCCGCAAATATCAAGACGATGAAACCATCGGCAGCGTGCTATTGGCCGAACGCCCAAGCGGCAGCGAAATCGAATGAGCGCCGCCATGCCCGTCATTCTGCAACGCGGCGATGTACGGCTTGAGCCGCTCGGCCAACAGCATGCCGATGCCTTGGCCGCCGCCAGCGCCGATGGCGATATCTGGACGCTCAATTTCACCAGCGCGCCGGCACCGGATCACGCTGCGGCGGCGGCCTATATCGCCCACGCACTGGCCGGGCAAGCGGCGGGCCTGATGCTGCCGTTCGCAGTGAGCGTGGCCGGGCAAATCGTCGGCACCACCCGCTTCTACGATATCGATGACGAGCTGCCCTGCTGCGCAATCGGCCACACCTGGTACGCCGCGCGCGTGCAGCGCAGCCACGTCAACACCTGCTGCAAACGCCTGCTGCTGGGCCACGCCTTCGATGCACTGGGCATGCGCACCGTGCGCTTTCACACCAGCCACCTCAATCTGCGCTCGCAGGCCGCCATCGAGCGGCTCGGCGCGCACAAAGATGGCGTGCTGCGCCAACACAAACGGCACAAGGATGGCTCGCTGCGCGATACCGTGTGCTATTCGATACTCGATCACGAATGGCCGGCGATCCGCGACCGGCTGGATCAGCGGTTGGGCGATTGAGGAATCCGGCAGACGCGGGCATGCCCGGCGCTACGCTTCCGCGATGCGGCTGGCAGCATCAGCCACGCCCGACGTCACCGCGCATCATCAACCAGCGGGTTGTCCCCGCCACCGCCATCCAACACACGCAGATGCCGGCCAAGCAGATCAAGATTGGCTTCGATCTGCTTGATGCGTTCGCGTTGTTCGGTGCCCAGCAATCTGCGCAGACTGGCGTTGAGCGCGGCCGCATCGCCCATCTGCGTCGCCTCGCGCTCGGCCAGTTGCGTGATCAGCGCATCGCGTTCGGCGGTTTGCGGCAGGCCGTAACCGGCGTTGAGCAACGCCGCCGGCCGGCCGGCGAGTTCGGCCTCCGCCAGCCAGCGTTGCAATTCGGATTCGGCCTGCCGTTGCTCGGCCTTGCCAAGCTGTCCGCGCAGATAGCGTTGCTTGAGCGATTCACGCGCGGCCTGCTCGGCTTTGCGCAACGCGGCTTGCTCCAGCAATAACAGGCCGGCCGTGGCGCGCACATCGCCACGGGCAAGCCACGGCGTGCGTTGCTCGGGCGGCAAGGCCAGCCAAGCGCCTGCATCTTTCGCCGGCAAGGCTGGATCGGTATTGGCGGCAGCAAACATCGCCTCGAACCAGACATCCAGCGCAGCGAAGCGATAGCCCTGTTGCAAGGCCATCTCGGCATCGGCCAGCACGCTGGCATCGGCGATACCGCCGCGTTCAAGCCGCGTCAGCAAGCCGGTCGGGGTGATGCTGCGCAGCGGCAGCCCGGCCAGACGCGGTACGCCCTCGCGCAGCAATTTCCAGGTCTCGACCGCGCAGTTATTGCTGATGAAGTAATAGCGACCATCGTGGCTCCAATGCCATTCGGCGGCACGCTCAACGAGGCTGTCGATCTCGGCGCGTTCAAGCGCGAGCGGCAGCGAGCGCAGGCCACGCAATTCCAGCTTGGTGTATTCGTCGATCACCTGCTCCATCGGCAACACAAACAGGCGCGACGGATAGGCGCCACTCAACCCGCGCCAGTTGGAAATCTGCACATCATTGACAAACGCACGGAACGACAGCACCCGGTGATGCGCCAGATCCAACCGACATTCCGGCCCCGGCGCACGGCCCGGCGCGCAGATCACCAGCCGCAACATGCTGTGGCCCCAGCGGCTCATCGGCTCGGCATTTGGCTCCGCCAACAAATAATCCACCGCATAGACCCGCGCCGGATCCAGCGCTAACCATTGCAGCGCAAAGATTTCATCATCGCTGCCGATAAATGCAACATCCGCCGGGCAGGCAGCGGCAGGCGGCGCCCAATCGAAATGCGCTTGCAACAGCCGGTGCAGGGCGGGCCGACGGCAGGCGTATTCGCGATCCAGCAAGAAATACTCGACATTGACCGCGAAAAATTCCGCCGGTGAGGTCAGCTCATACGGATCGGGTGAGCGGTCACGAAAATCATTGCGGCGGCGCTGACCAGCCAAGGGGATGGCACTGGGTTGCCAGCCGGCCAGCTCGCGAAAGCGTGGATCACGTGATAACCGGCCCTCGGCGGAATCATCCCAGCGATGCGCAAGCTCGTGCAGCAAGGCGACCAACGCGGTGCGCGCAGCGGGATGCCAATCGGCGATATCAAGATCAATATCGGCCGGGCGATGCTCAACCCAACCATCGAGCAAATCGCGCCGCAGCATGATGCGGCGGCCCAATGTGCGGCCATGCACATCCGGCGGCAGGTCGTCACGCCAATCGAGCTGCCATGACCCATCCAACTCTTGGCGCAGCCGTGGCGGCAGGCGGGCGTTGGCGGCCGCGATCAGGTCATCGCTGGCCGTCTGTTGTTGCGCCGAAACGCCCTGCCCACTCTGGGCGGCCTGCACAGGCAAGCGCAAGCCAATTGCAACGAAAAACGCGAGCATCACGCACGCGCAAAAACGCATCATTGAAACCGCGATCAATCCGCCAGAATGCGGCGCGCCAAGGCCAGATCGCTGGCATGGCGGGCCTCGCCATCGGCCTCGCGCAGATGGCGCAAGGCGGCTTCAAGACGCGCACCGCGGATGCGCCCGTCGCTGGCGACAAATGCCGCGGCGTCATCGCGGGCACGCACGACGACCTTGTCCTTGCCCGACGTGCTGCCGCTGGAAGCCGAGCTCCCGGCACTGGCCGCACCGCCGGTGGTGCCGGCAAAACTGCTGGCCTGCACGGGCTGGGCGATGGCGAAAACGACAATGGCGACATGCAGCAAACGGGACATGGGCATCAGAATCGGCACGAATGTCCGGCAAGGGTAGCGGTTTCGCCCGCCACCTGCCTGAGCGCGCTCAGCGGATGTTTACATTTTTTGCAGCCACACTCATCGGACGCGGCGGATTCTGCATCGCGCGGATGCGCTGGCATGGCGAATGCGAACACCCGCTCAGGGGTCGAACAGCTTGCCGGGGTTCATGATCCCGTCCGGATCCAGCACCGCCTTGATGCCACGCATCGCGGCGATTTCGGCTTCGTCGCGGGTGCTGGCGAGATACGGCTTCTTGACCAGTCCGATGCCGTGCTCGGCGGAAATGCTGCCGCCATGCCGATGCAACACCTCGGCCAGCAGCCCGGTCACCCGTTCGCAATCACGCACGAAGTCCGCCTGCGCCATGTCCTTGGGCTTGAGCACGTTGATATGCAGGTTGCCATCGCCGATGTGGCCGAACCAGACCACCTCGAACTGCGGATAGGCTTCGCCGATCAATGCCTCGGCTTCGGCCAGGAACGCAGGCAGGGCTGAAATCCTCACGGCCACATCGTTCTTGTACGGCGTGTGCGGGGCGAGCGATTCGGTGATGCCCTCGCGCAGGCGCCACAACCGTGCGGCTTGTGTATCACTGGCGGCGATCACGCCATCCAGCGCCCAGCCCGCCTCAAGCCCTGCCTCGAATGTGGCCAGCGCAGCGGCTTCATCGGACGAGTTTTCGTCCGCGAATTCGACCACCGCATAGCAGGCATACGCCTGGGCAAACGGCGGCTGCGCGCCATGCGCCAGCACATGCTCCAAGGCCAGCGCGGTGAAGAACTCGAAGGCTTCCAGGCGCAACGTCGCTCGCAACGCGGAAAACGCCTGCAGCACCGAGCCGAAGTCCGGCAGGGCCAGCAACATCACCCGCGTCGGCGGTGGCGGCTCGCTCAGGCGCAGGGTGGCCTCGACCACGATGCCCAGCGTGCCTTCCGAACCCACGAACAAATGCCGCAGGTCATAGCCGCTGGAATTCTTCAGCAGGCCACGATTGAGCCGCATCACCTCGCCACGCCCATCGACCACGGTCAGCCCGGCGATCCACTCGCGGGTATTGCCGTAGCGGATCACGCGGA
>JAUNTK010000024.1:12290-26868 GCA_030538735.1 Pseudomonadota bacterium | reverse complement strand
CGGGTTGCACGGCATGGGTAAATGGGGGTAGGTCAGCGGATCGGTGCGAGCGGGCCGGTTTCGTTGGGCGATGCCTGATTCAGCACCACATCGATCACCTTGTTGCGCTCGAAATACACGGTGAAGGCCGGATACACCCAGCGGTTGATCGTTGGCCATTGGCGTTTTTGCCCGCCACGCGGTTCGAGGCGCGACTCTGGCGCACCGAAGCGGCGTTCCACTTCGCTCATGTCCATCCCGCGTGCCGGCGCGGCGATGGCGGCGGATTTTTGCGTGCGTTCGATCAGCAAGGTGTCGGCGCGGGTGGCGGGCATGGCGAGTAACAGGCCGCAGGCGAGGGCGATCAGGGGCAGGCGTGACATGGCGAAGCTCCTTAAGGGATAGCCAGCGATTCTACGGTTAGCGGCGACTGGCTGCCATTTGCATCTCGCTAGCGGTTTACTGCGAACCAAAAAGCAGGGCGGGGCGCACGAAAAAGCCGCCCGAAGGCGGCTTCATCATCACGGGATCGGCCGTGAGTGCGGGCAGACAGAGGCTACCCGGCGTGACTCAGCGCTGGCGCGCTTTGATCACGCCTGATTGTTTCTCAGCGCTGACGCGCCTTGAAACGCGGATTGGACTTGCAGATCACGAAGACCTTGCCACGACGGCGAACAACCTTGCAGTCGCGGTGACGGGCCTTCGCTGACTTCAGGGAGGACAGGACCTTCATGACAAACCTCTGATGACAAACGAAAGGGAATAACGCAGCCCGGCATCATAACAGCAAAACTTGTGCATGTTCAAGCACTTGGCCGGATAAAAATCCGTGGCCGCAGACAAGCGCCGATTGCTGGCTAAACTGGCGCGATGAATCCAACCCCAGCCGACAACAAAATCCGCGCCCCCGTACTCACTATTGATGGCCCCTCCGGCTCTGGCAAGGGCACGATCAGCCGCCGCGTGGCCGAGCGGATCGGCTGGCATTATCTTGATTCCGGCGCACTTTACCGTGCGGTGGGCGTGGCGGCGGCGTGGGAAGGGGTGGATCTGGCCGATGCCGAGGCGGTCGAGGCCTGCGCGCGGCGCACCCAGATCAGCTTCCGCGATGACGAGCGTGGCGAGCCACGGGTGCTGGTCAACCATCAGGATGCGACGGATCGCCTGCGGCTGGAAACCAGCGGCGCGGCGGCCTCGGCGATTGCCGGGATGCCGGGTGTGCGTGCGGCCTTGGTCGATATGCAGCACGGTTATCGGCAGGCACCGGGGCTGGTCGCCGATGGCCGCGATATGGGCACGGTGATCTTCCCCGATGCCGCCTGCAAGGTGTTCTTGACCGCAAGCGCCGAAGAACGCGCCGAGCGACGCCATAAGCAGTTGATCGACAAAGGGGTTTCGGTTAATCTGGGCAGTCTGCTGGGCGAGATCGTCGCCCGTGACGAGCGCGACGCCAATCGGGCGGTCGCCCCGCTCAAGCCCGCGCCGGAGGCTGTCGTGATCGACACCACCGGCATCGGCATTGAAGCGGTGGTGGCACAGGTATTGGCGTTGCTGGCCGAAAAAGGCTTGTTGCCCGCCACGTCTTAGCCCGTCCGGGTACGCAATCATCCAGCAGAAATGACCCGTCGGGCGCAATCCCGGCGGTTTTCCCACTTCCAACACTCACGGCCAATGGGCAATCCCGCCCGCGCCGATAACGGGTGGAGTCAGGTGCACGTCATCAACCGCACCGGCTCCGGATATCAACTGAGAATAGAAATGACTGAATCATTTGCCGAACTGTTTGAACAAAGCCAGACCCAGCTTGCCAAGCTGAAGAATGGCGCGATCATCACCGGTACCGTGATCGATGTCCGCAACGATGTTGTGGTCATCAACACGGGCCTGAAATCCGAAGGCATTGTGCCGATCGAACAGTTCCGGAACGAAGCCGGCGAAATCGACGTCGGCATCGGCGACCAGGTGAAGGTGGCGCTGGAATCCGTCGAGAATGGCTTTGGCGAAACCGTGGTTTCGCGCGACAAGGCCAAGCGTGCGATGGTCTGGGACGAGCTGGAAGAAGCGCTCGAAAAGGGCGACATCATCACTGGCCGCATCAGCGGCAAGGTCAAGGGCGGTTTCACCGTCGATATCAAGGATGTCCGCGCCTTCTTGCCGGGCTCGCTGGTCGACGTGCGTCCGGTGCGCGACCCGGGCTACCTCGAAGGCAAGGAACTCGAATTCAAGCTGATCAAGCTTGATCGCAAGCGCAACAACGTGGTCGTCTCCCGCCGTGCGGTGGTTGAGAGCGAGCACTCGGAAGAGCGCGAACAGCTGATGGAAAAGCTGGTCGAGGGCGCCAAGCTGAAGGGCGTGGTCAAGAACCTGACCGATTACGGCGCATTCGTCGATCTCGGCGGCATCGATGGCCTGTTGCATATCACCGATATGGCATGGAAGCGCGTGCGTCACCCGTCCGAAGTGGTCGAAGTCGGCCAAGAGCTTGATGTGCGCGTGCTCAAGTACGACCGCGAGCGCAACCGCGTGTCGCTTGGCCTGAAGCAAATGGGCGAAGACCCGTGGGACAACATCGCCCGCCGTTACCCGGCCAACACCCGCGCCTTCGGCAAGGTCTCCAACGTCACCGATTACGGCGCGTTCGTGGAAATCGAGCCGGGCGTCGAAGGCTTGGTGCACGTCTCGGAAATGGATTGGACCAACAAGAACGTCAACCCGTCCAAGGTGGTGCAGGTCGGTGACGAAGTGCAGGTGATGGTGCTGGATGTCGATGAAGAGCGTCGCCGCATCTCGCTGGGCATGAAGCAGGTCAGCTCCAACCCGTGGGAGACGTTCGCCGTCATCCACAAGAAGGGCGACAAGGTGGAAGGCCAGATCAAGTCGATCACCGATTTCGGCATCTTCATCGGCCTTGATGGCGGTATCGATGGTCTGGTTCACCTCTCCGACCTGTCGTGGAACACCAACGGCGAGGACCTGGCGCGCAACTTCAAGAAGGGTGACACCGTTGAGGCCGTGGTGCTGGCGGTTGACCCGGAACGTGAGCGCATCTCGCTGGGCGTCAAGCAGCTTGAGCAGGACCCGATGGGCGGCTACGTGGCCAGCAATTCGCGTGGCTCGATCGTCAAGGGCACGGTCAAGGAAGTCGATGCCAAGGGCGCAACCATCGAGCTGGCTGATGGTGTGGAAGGCTATCTGGCCGCCCGCGACATCTCGCAGGACCGCGTTGACGATGCCTCGCACGTGCTCAAGGTGGGCGACGAAGTCGAAGCCAAGATCATCGGCAATGATCGCAAGAGCCGCGTCATGCAGCTCTCGATCCGCGCCAAGGATCAGGACGAAATGAAGGAAACCCTGGCTGAGTACAACCGCAGCTCGGAATCCTCCAGCGGTACCACCCAGTTGGGCGCCCTGCTGCGCGAGCAGCTTGGCAAGTCCGAATAATTGCCTTAGGCAATAGTGCAACATCGGCGGCGGCACCTTCGGGTGCCGTCGTCCGCACGCCTCGCAGCACTATCGCGCTTGAGGCAGTTTTTGAGTCACGGGAATGACCAAGTCGGAACTGATCGAATTGCTCAACCAGCGTCAGCGCCATCTCAAGGCCGAGGACGTTGAGGTTGCTGTGCGCACCTTGCTTGACATGATGAGTGCCAGCCTGGCCTCGGGTGGTCGCATCGAAGTGCGCGGTTTTGGCAGTTTTTCCCTGCATTACCGGCCGCCGCGTACCGGCCGCAACCCTAAAACCGGCGAAGCGGTTGCGCTGCCGGCCAAGTACGTACCGCATTTCAAGCCCGGCAAGGAGATGCGCGAGCGCGTCAGCGATGTGTTGCCGCTGCCGGAACAGGATTGACCCGGCTTGCCGAGCACGCCACACGTCTGGGACGATGTCCCCCGTCTGATTTCAGGTTGGTCTTTGCATGGCTTTTCTCGATCAATGGTTCTGGTTCGTCCTGTTGTTGCCGGCCGCAGCCGTGATGGGCTGGGTGATCGGCCGCCGCGGTGGCGAGCGCCATAGCGACAGCCAAGTCAGCAAACTGTCCACCACCTATTTTCGTGGCTTGAATTTCTTGTTGAACGAACAGCCGGATAAAGCAATCGAGCTGTTCTTGCATATCGCCGAGCTGGATAAAGAAACCTTTGAGACGCAGGTGGCGCTGGGCCATCTATTCCGCCGCCGTGGCGAAGTCGATCGCGCCATCCGCCTGCATCAGGCCTTGGTCGAGCGCAAGGATTTGAGCGATGCGCAGCGCGTGCAAGCGTTGCTGGCACTGGGCGAGGATTACATGAAATCCGGCCTGCTTGATCGTGCCGAAACCGTATTTACCGAATTGGCCGCGCTGGATGAACGCGCGCCGCAGGCATTGCGCCATTTGATCGATATCTTCCAATCCGAACGTGATTGGGACCGGGCCATCGAAAACGCGCATCGCTTCGAGGCGGTGACCGGCCAGCCGATGGGCAAATTGATTGCGATGTACGAATGCGAACTGGCCGAGCGCCATCGCGCCAATGGCGATACCGATGCCGCGCGTGCGGCGATCGCGCGTGCGTATGCGGCGGATTCCGATGCGGTGCGCCCCGGCATGCTGGAAGGCCGGATCGAGGCCGCCGCCGGCAATGATGCGGCCGCGATCAAGGCATTTGAACGCGCCGCCCGCCACGACCCGGAATACCTGCCGGAAATCCTGCCGACCCTGTTGCAATGCTATGAGCAGAGCGGTGACACGCCGGGTGCGCGGCGTTTCTTGAGTGAAATGAGCGAGCATTACACTGGCGTCGCCCCAGTGTTGGCGCTGGCCAAGCTGGTCGAGCAGGATGAGGGTGTGCATGCCGCGCGCATCTATCTGGCTCAACAATTGAAGGATCGCCCGTCGGTGCGCGGCGAGGCGGCATTGATCGATCTGGCACTGGCTGATGGCAGCGACCCGACCAGCACCCTGCACGAATTGGGCCGCATCACCGATCAGTTACTGGTGCGCAACCCGAGCTACCGCTGCCGCCAATGCGGCTTCGGTGCGCGCTCGCATCATTGGCAATGCCCAAGCTGCCGCCACTGGGGCACGGTCAAGCCTTTGCTCAATTACGCGGTGGTATGAGTTTTCTTGTACTTGGCGTGCTGGCCTTCCTCGCCAGTTGGCTGGGCACGCGCCTTGCGCGTGCGTATGCGTTACGCCAGCAGTTGATCGATACCCCCGACGACCCGCGCCGCAATCATCTGCGCGCCACGCCACGCGGCGGCGGCATCGCGATGGTGGTCGTGATGTTGGCCGCCTGTCTGTGGTTGGCGTTCACCGATCAGCTTGCGTGGCTATGGCTGGGCCTCGGCTTGGCGTTGGTCGGTGGCATCGGCTGGTGGGATGACCATCGGCCGTTGGCGGCGCGCTGGCGTTTGCTGGTGCATGTGATCGCAGCGGGCAGCCTTGCGTTGGCCGGGCTGGGTTTCGGCTGGCCGTGGTGGTTGGTGTTGGGCGCTTTTTTCGCCGCCGTGGTGCTGACCAATATCTGGAACTTCATGGATGGCATCGATGGCATCGCCGCATCGCAGGCGATGCTGATCGCGGCGGCGATTGCTTGGCTGTTGGCGCCGGGTGTGATCCAGGGCTTTGCCTTGGTCGTCGCCTTGGCCGTGGCCGGCTTTTTGCCGTGGAATTTCCCGAAGGCAAAAATCTTCATGGGCGATGTCGGCAGCGGGGCGTTGGGCTATGTCATGGCCGCGTTGTGGGCAATGGGCTTTGCCGAAGACGTGCGCCTAGGTTGGCTGTTGCTGCTGCCGTTTTCCGCCTTCCTGATTGATGCCTCATTGACGTTGCTGCGGCGCATCCTGCGTCGGGAACGCTGGTGGCAGGCGCATTCAACGCATAGCTACCAATTGTGGGCGCGTCGTCTGCGGAGTCATGTGCCGGTCAGCTTGGCCTACGCCAGTTGGACGGCGGCGGGCATAATAGGCGCTTGCCTGCTGGCCGATGCGTCGCTACTGCGCATCCTGTTGGCTGTTGGCATCGTTTGTCTTGCGGGAGTGGTTTGCTGGTTCGCGATACGCACATGGAATGCACAGAGGAGCCGGGCTTGAAGACTTCAGCAGGGACAACGTTCAAGGCGATGTTGCCGCGATTGTTGGTGATGACGCACGATTTCACCATGGTGGCGATCTGTTGGTATGGCCTGCACTGGCTGCGCTATCGCTTGGAACCGGGCAGTATCGCGCCGCCCATCGGCATCGGTGAATTGCTGGTGGTGCTGTTGGTGCAGGGGCTCGCATTTCAGCAGGTGGGTCTGTATCGGGGCCTGTGGCGCTTCGCCAGCTTGCCGGACCTGACCAACTTGCTCAAGGCAGCCATGCTTGGCCTGCTGGGCATCATGATCGGCCTGTTCCTCTACAACCGCTTGGATGGCGTGCCGCGTGGGGTGCTGGTGTTGTACCCGATGGTATTGGTCGCGCTGTTGGGTGCGCCGCGCCTGCTGTATCGCGCTTGGAAAGACAGCAATCTGCTGCGTGATCGCAGCTCGGCCACCCGTATTTTGGTGCTGGGTGCTGGTCAGGCCGCCGAGGCACTGGTGCGCGACCTGCGCCGTTCCTCCGGCTATGTGCCGGTCGGCCTGCTTGATGATGCGCCGCGCTTGAAAGGCACCCGCGTGCATGGCGTGCCCGTGCTTGGCGTGATTGGCGATGTGGAAGAAATCGCGCGTGAGACGGCGGCCCGGCTGTTGGTGATCGCCATGCCTTCGCTGGGCGCGGACGAGATGCAGCGAATCATCACGGTCTGCGAATCCACCGGCCTGCCGTTTCGGATGGTGCCCAAGCTGGATGACGTGATGAGCGGGCGTTCCGCACCCGGCCAGTTCAAGGAGGTCGCGATCGAAGATCTGCTTGGGCGCGCCCCGGTCATTGCCGATTGGCAGGCGATCCGGGGCTGGTTGGGCGGGCGCAGCGTGTTGGTGACCGGTGCCGGCGGCTCGATCGGCTCCGAATTGTGCCGGCAATGCGCGCGCAATGGGGCCACCAAACTGACCCTGATCGAACAGGATGAACTCTCCCTGCTGCGGATGGAGCAGGAGATCAGCCGCGATTTCCCCACCATCGAATGCATTCCCATTCTGGGTGATTGTGGCGATGAGGCTGTGGTTCGTCATGCGCTGGGCTTGTCGCAGGCCGAAGCCGTGTTTCACGCTGCCGCCTACAAACAGGTGCCAGTGCTGGAAGGGCAGTTGCGCGAAGCCTTGCGCAATAACGCACTGGCCACCGATACCGTCGCGCGCGTCAGCGTAGCGATGGGTGTCGGCACCTTTGTACTGATTTCCACCGACAAGGCAGTGAACCCGGCCAATGTGCTCGGTGCCAGCAAACGCCTGGCCGAGATGGCCTGCCAGATGCGTTCCAGTGCCAGCCAGACCACCCATTTCGTCACCGTGCGCTTTGGCAATGTGCTCGATTCCGCCGGCAGCGTGGTGCCGCTGTTTCGCGAACAGATCAGCTTGGGTGGCCCGGTCACGGTCACCCATCCCGAGGTGACGCGCTATTTCATGAGCATCCCGGAGGCCTGCCAGTTGATCCTGCAAGCCTCGGCGATTGGCGCACACCATGCCATCTATACGCTGGACATGGGCGAGCCCGTGCCGATCCGCAAATTGGCCGAGCAGATGATCCGCTTGGCCGACAAGAAGCCCGGGCAGGATGTCGCCATCGTCTACACCGGCCTGCGTCCGGGCGAAAAACTGCACGAGACGCTGTTTCATGACGAGGAGGGCTACAGCCCGACTTCGCACCCGAAAATCCTGAAGGGCGCCGTGCGCGGCGTTGATTCGGAAGCGTTGCAGGCAGCGCTGGATGCCATCCGTAGTGCAGTGATTGCCTATGACGAAGCCAGCCTCAGCGAGCGCCTGAAGTTGACGGTGCCCGAATTTGAACCCGCCGAACACTTGATGCTGAAACAAACCCCTGTCATTGTGCCGTTTCCAGGACGTCGCAATCGCAGGAAGTAATAATGAGTCACCCACGCATCCGCAAGGCCGTTTTCCCCGTTGCCGGCCTCGGCACCCGCTTTCTGCCCGCCACCAAAACGGTGCCGAAGGAAATGCTGCCGATCGTCGATAAACCGCTGATCCAATACGCGGTTGATGAGGCCATCGACGCCGGTTGCGACACGCTGATCTTCATCACCAACCGCTACAAGCACGCGGTCGCCGATTATTTCGACAAGGCCTATGAGCTTGAACAGCGTCTGGAAAAGGCCGGCAAGGAAAAGCAACTGCAGCGTGTGCGCGACGTGTTGCCGAAGGGGGTTCGGGCGATTTTCATCACCCAGCCGGAAGCCTTGGGTCTGGGCCATGCGGTGTTGTGCGCCAAGGAAGTGGTGGGCGATGAGCCATTTGCGGTACTGCTGCCGGATGACCTGATCTGGAGCCGCGGCGATGGTGCCCTGCGCCAGATGGCGGATCACGTCGAGAAAACAGGTGGCAGCGCGATTGCGGTGCAGGATGTGCCGCACGAGCAGACCGGCAGCTACGGCATTGTCGATGCGCCGGATTTCGATGGTCAGGCGGGGCAGATCAAGGGCATCGTGGAAAAACCCTCGCCTGATGAAGCGCCGAGCGATCTGGCCGTGGTTGGCCGCTATGTGCTATCACCGCGCATCTTCGATCTGCTTGAGCGCACCGGTGCCGGCAGTGGTGGTGAAATCCAGTTGACCGATGCCATCGCCAAGCTGCTTGAGCGTACACAGGTGGATGCCTTCCGCTTCCACGGCACGCGCTTCGACTGCGGCACGCACCTGGGGCTAATCGAGGCCACTGTGCGTTACGCGCTGGATCACCAACTGCTGCGTGGTGACGCCCGGCGCATGATGCAGGCCGCACTCGAAGAAATGGGCGTGGTGGAAAACTGACGCGGGCGTTGATTGATGCCTGACCACGAACTGATCACATGGCCTGATTTCCAGCGTGTCGTGCTTTGCGCCGGCACGGTGATCCGGGTCGAGCCATTCCCCGAGGCGCGCCAACCGGCATGGAAGCTGTGGGTGGATTTCGGCCCGTATGGGCTCAAGAAAACCAGTGCGCAGATCGCCGATCTCTACGATGCCGATGTGTTGATCGGCCGGCAGATCGTTGGCGTGATCAATTTCCCGCCCAAGCAGATCGGCGGCTTCATGTCGGAATTCCTGCTGACCGGCTTCCATACCGAGGCGGGCGTGGTAATCACGACGGTGGAGCGGGCGGTGCCGAACGGGGCGCGGATGGCGTGAAGTGGGGCGCGTTTGCGCAGTGTGGCACCCACAACAGAAACGGGCCGGAATCACTCCGGCCCGTTTGCATTTCTATCAATGCGCGATGGTCGCTAAAAAACTCACGGCGCATCGCGTTGGATCAAATCACAACGATTCAAAAACCCCGGCCGCACCCATGCCAGTGCCGATGCACATCGTCACCAAGCCGTACTTCTGCTGGCGGCGACGCATCCCGTGGACAATCGTCGCGGTACGGATTGCACCCGTGGCCCCCAGCGGGTGGCCGAGTGCAATCGCGCCACCCAGCGGGTTGATCTTGGCGGGGTCAAGCTCGCTATCGCGGATCACGGCAAGTGCCTGCGCGGCAAACGCTTCGTTGAGCTCGATCCAGTCGATCTGATCCTTGGTCAAACCCGCCTGCTTCAATGCCTTCGGGATCGCGGCGATCGGGCCGATGCCCATCACTTCCGGGCGCACACCGGCCACCGAGAAGCTGACGAAGCGGGCCAGCGGCGCCAGGCCGTAATCTTTGACTGCCTGTTCCGACGCCAGCAACACCGCCGCCGCGCCATCGCTCATCTGCGAACTGTTGCCGGCAGTGACGGTGCCACCAAACTGGCCATTGCGGAACACCGGGCGCAGCTTGGCCAGTGTTTCGGCGGTGGTGCCGGGGCGCGGGCCTTCGTCGGTATTGGCTAGGGTGTTGCGGGTGATGATGCGGTTTTCACCGGTGTTGGGCAGGTGGCTAACGATGTCATACGGGCTGATTTCATCGTTGAACTCACCCGCAGCAATCGCGGCCAATGCCTTGTCATGCGAGGCGGCGGCGAACGCATCCTGATCTTCGCGGCTGACCTTCCATTCCTCGGCGACTTTCTCGGCGGTGATGCCCATGCCGTAGGCAATCGCGGTGTTCTCGCTGTTCTCGAACACCGAGGGCGCCAGTGCGATCTTGTTGCCCATCATCGGCACCATGCTCATCGATTCGGTGCCGCCGGCCAGCATCAGGTCGGCATTGCCCAGACGGATTTGATCCGCCGCCATCGCCACCGCCTGCAAGCCGGACGAGCAGAAACGGTTGACGGTTTGCGCGGCCACCGTGTTGGGCAGGCCAGCCAGCAGCACGCCGATGCGCGCCACGTTCATGCCTTGCTCGGCCTCGGGCATCGCGCAGCCGATGATGGCGTCATCGATGCGCGAGGTATCGATGCCCGGTGCCTGCGCCACTACAGATTTCAGCACATGCGCCAGCATGTCATCGGGGCGGGTATTGCGGAACATGCCTTTCGGTGCCTTGCCGACCGGGGTGCGGGTGGCGGCGACGATATAGGCGTCTTGGATTTGCTTGGTCATTTTGAGTCTCTTTATCAGGGACCAGAGGTTAGGGGCCAGAGGTCAGAGGGAGAAGTCGCAGAAGGGATAAGGCGAGTGGCGGAGGCGGGGAGGGAGTGGTTACCTGTCCGCCTCCAGCCCCAGCGCTTAGTTCCTCAGCGGCTTGCCGGTGGTCAGCATGTGCTCGATGCGCGCCTGCGTCTTCGCCTGCTGCGCCAGTTCAACGAAGTGCTGGCGCTCCAGTTTGATTAACCATTCCTCGTCAACGCTGGCATTGCGATCCACTTCGCCGCCACAGATCACCGTGGCGATACGGGTGGCGATTTCGTAGTCGTAAGGGCTGATGAAGCGGCCCTCCAGCATATTGACCAGCATCATCTTGAAGGTGGCGATGCCAACATCGCCGGCAACACGGATGTTGCGCGCCGGCAGCGGCGGGCGATAACCGCCTTCGGCCAGCGCCTTGGCTTCGGCCTTGGCAACGTGCAGCAACTCGTAGGCGTTCATCACGATGCGGTCGCTGGGGCGCAAGAGGCCCAGCTCTTTGGCTTCCAGCGCCGAGCTCGATACCTTGGCCATCGCCGCGGCTTCAAAGCCTTTCTTCAATTCGGCAAATACATCGCCACCGGCACCGGCCGCCTGCGAGGCGCGCACGGCAAATTCCTTCAAGCCGCCACCGGCCGGCAGCAGGCCAACCCCGGCCTCGACCAAACCGATATAGCTTTCCAGATGGGCCACGGTCTTGGCCGAGTGCATCTGGAACTCGCAGCCGCCGCCCAGCGCCAAGCCACGCACGGCGGAAACCACCGGCACCAGCGAATACTTGATCGCCTGGCTGGTTTTCTGGAAGTTGGCGACCATCGCCTCGAACGCATCGATCTTGCCTTCCTTCAGCAAGCCGAGCGCGCCGGCAAGATCGGCACCGGCCGAGAACGGCTCGGCCGCCTGCCAGATCACCACGCCCTTGAACTGCTTCTCAGCGATGGCGATCGCCTCCTGCACGCCGTTCAAGACATGGTCGTTGACCGTGTGCATCTTGGTCTTGAAGCTGATAACGGCGATATCCTCACCATCATCGGCCCATAGGCGCACGCCTTCGTTTTCCCACACGGTCTTGCCTTCGGCGGGCTTTTCGCCCAGCACCGGGTCGGGGAAACGCTGGCGTTGATAGACGGGCAGAGCAGAGCGGGCGAGCAACTTGCCCGCGCTTGGGCTGAAGCTGCCTTCGGCCGTATACACGCCATCTTGTGCCAGCACCCAATCCGGCAGCGGCGCATTGCTCATCGCCTTGCCGGCCTTGATGTCTTCGTTAATCCACTCGGCGACCTGCTTCCAGCCGGCGGCCTGCCAGGTTTCAAACGGGCCAAGCTTCCAGCCGTAGCCCCAGCGGATCGCCAGATCGACATCGCGCGCGGTCTCGGCGATGTCGTTCAGGTGGTAGGCGGCGTAATGGAACAGGTCGCGGAAGATCGCCCAGACAAACTGCGCCTGCGGGTGGTCGCTGGCACGCAGTGCGGCAAACTTCTTGGCCGGGTCGCGCTCCTTCAAGATGGCGATAACCTCGGCCGCCGCGCCTTCACCCTGCGCCACGTAATCGCGCTTGGCTACATCAAGGACGAGGATATCCTTGCCCACCTTGCGGTAGATGCCGGCGCCGGTTTTCTGCCCCAGCGCGCCTTTTTCCACCAGCGCCTGCAACCATGCCGGGGCCGTGAAATAGGCATGCCACGGGTCATCGGGCAGGGTATCGGCCATGGTCTTGATGACGTGGCCCATGGTGTCCAAACCGACCACATCGGCGGTGCGATACGTCGCCGATTTCGGCCGGCCAAGCAGCGGGCCGGACAAGGCATCGACGGTATCGAAGCCCAAACCGGATTGCGCGGTGTGGTGCATGGTGGCGAGGATCGAGAACACGCCGATGCGGTTGCCGATGAAGTTGGGGGTATCGCGCGCGATCACCACGCCCTTGCCGACGAAGCTGGTCAGGAAGGCTTCCAGGCCGTTCAATACGGCCGCATCGGTGTATTTGGTCGGGATCAGTTCGACCAGATACATATAGCGCGGCGGGTTGAAGAAGTGCACGCCGCAGAAACGGTGGCGCAGTTGTTCGGGCAGCACATCGGCCAGCTTGTTGATGCCAAGGCCCGAGGTGTTCGAGGCCAGCACCGCGTGATCGGCGACATGCGGGGCGATCTTCTTGTACAGGTCTTGCTTCCAATCCATGCGCTCGGCAATCGCTTCGATCACCAGATCGCAGGATTCCAGCAGCGCCAGATCGGTTTCGTAGTTGGCCGGCACGATGGCCTCGGCCAGCCCCTTCACGCCCAGCGGCGCGGGCTTCAATTTGCCCAGATTGGCGATGGCCTTGGTGACGATGCCGTTCTTGTCGCCTTCTTTCGCTGGCAGATCAAACAGGACGGTATCGATGCCGGCATTGACGAGTTGGGCGGCGATCTGTGCGCCCATCACGCCCGCGCCAAGCACGGCGACGCGGCGGATCAGGAGGTTTTCGGACATGTCAGGCTCCGGTTGGGGGTTGGGTTGCGGTGGTTGGCCGCCGATGTGCGCGGCTCAACGCGGGGTAAATATGGGTGGAATCAACAATCAAGCCGAGTGTGCGGCGGCTCGATGACAGTGAGCAGACGCTTCATGCCGGTGCCCGCAGACCGGCTTCGGCAAACGCGATCAGTTCATCGGTGGCGCGCTGGCGATGTTCGGCCTCGCTCACGCCTGCCGGGCGCTTGATCGCACCGAAATCCGCCATTGCATAGGTGAGGGCGCCAGAGACAAAGTCCAAGCGCCAGTACAGTTGCTCTTTGCTTAAACCCGGCAGGCAGGCGCCCAGCGCCTTGGCGAACTCGCGCAGCACATGGCCGTAGCGCGAGGACAAAAACGCACGCAGGCCATCGTTTTTCTCGGCATAGGCACGGGCGATGACGCGGATGAAGGCCACACCACCACCGCGATCTTGCGAGACGGCCAAGGCGGGGATGACGAAGGCGCGCAGGATCGGGCTGATATCACCCGCTTGCTCGGCCACGGCTTTTTTCAGCAACGCGATGCGGGCCGCGCTCATCTCATCCATGCGTCGGCGGAACACCTCGTTGATCAGGTTTTCCTTGCTGCCGAAGTGGTAATTGACCGCCGCGATATTGACATCGGCCTGGCTGGTCACCTCGCGCAACGAGGTGCCGCTGAAGCCCTGCTGCGCGAACAGGATTTCCGCCGCGTTGAGGATGCGATCCTTGGTATTGAACTGACCCGCGACCATCACAACACCCGATTCAAACAGATGATTGATTCTAGGCCGTGGCGCGGCTCAGGTCATGTTGCGCTGCGGTATGGTTCAGGCGTACTTGTTGTGGGCGCAATTGGTTGCCTTGGAGCGGGCCGCCATCGCGGGTTGGCGTAGGTGTTGCCTACCCTAACGACATCGCCCGCGCCTGCGACTGCTGTTGGCTTTGCTGTTGCTCCTGCTGGGCCAATTGCTGCTGGCGTTGTTGGTTTACTTCTTGTGTTTGCTGGATGCTTTCTAGCAAGGGCGATGGGTGCGCATTGACATCGAACGAGGTGCGTATGCCGGGTGTAGTGCCGAGGATATGCAACTGCTCGCCGGTCATCACCACGCCTGCCAGCTGCGTGTGGTCGTGAATGCCGTTGCGTTTTGCGTGCAGCATGGCTTCCGCCACCGTGGCATCGCCAACATGGGCCGGTGTCAGCCCTCGCAGGGTGCTAAACATCTCACGGTCATCGGGGTTCAATGCCTGCAAAGCGCGTGCGTGGCTTTCGCTGCGTTCGGCTGCGGGGTGTTGGGCGAGGTAATGCGGGGAGGTGGCGGCCAGCCAGCGTTGCGATGAGGCTTCGATGCTGGCCGTGGTGGCGTTGCTAGCGTCGATGCCAAAGCGCCTGCCGGGATCATCGGCGTAATGGCGCTCGATGGCGTGGATCTGTCCATCACGGCCCATCTCCACGCGGGTGATGCTTTGTTTGTGCTCGGCGGCTTCGGCAGCCAAGCGCGCCGCCAACAATGCGGTATGCGGGCCGTG
>JAUNTK010000024.1:0-12280 GCA_030538735.1 Pseudomonadota bacterium | reverse complement strand
CGATGCCGCGCTCGGCTTCCATCCGCTCCACGGCTTGCAGTGTGTGGGCAAAAGCCGCATGGCCGGGATGATCGGGTTCACGCATGTCGCGGCCGTGGCGCAGTGGCGGGGCGAAGCCGGCGGGTAACGGCGGCAATACAGCCCCTTGATCCGGGGCGTGGATGCGTTGCGCTGGCGATACCCAATCACTGATCTCCGGCGTGGCTTTCAGCTCGCCGTTAAGCACATCGCGTTCGATATTGACGCGCGACCATTTGGGGTCGATGTCCAGACGCTTGCCCGGCCCAGGCAATTCCGTCTCGCGCAATACCCGCTCGGCAGTTTCCTTGGCCTGATCTTCCCAGATATTTTTTGGAGCCCAGTGGCCCCATTCGTCCACTGCACGATTGAGCCTATCCGTCACGATTGGAAACGGCTCCCCCGCCTGCACCTTGGCCTCGCCCCGCACCGAGGCCTTAACCTCGAACACTTCCCAACGCCCGCTGTGCGGGTTGGTGCCCAGCAAATCATTGCCATGGCCGGAGTTGTTCTGGATCGGCACCAAGTCACGGTAGCCTTGCCGGGCCAGATCGTGTGCGGTAACGGCTTCGCCAATATCGCCGATTTCGCGCCGTCCCAGCGATGACAATGCCCGCTGGCCGATATGGGCATTCATCGCCTGATGAAAGTTCACTTCACCATCGAACAGGCTCAAATCGCGACGGGCCAGATAGCCCAACTCATTGGGGTTCAGCGCGCCGCTGCGCAACAAGCCATCCACATCGCCCGTCCTGCGCAGGCCATCCACCAGTTCACGCAATTCGCCTTGGCTGCGTTTCACCCCAGCCAGACCGTTAAATAACAGGTCCGCCCCACGTTGATCCAGCCCCCCGCGTGCCTGCGCCCGGCGGGCGTTATGGGCAAGCTCAGCCAACTCATCGGCCAAGCCGGTGGCGGCACGGCCCTCGCCATGCCCCCGTGATTGGCCATCGGGCAGCAGCTCATCGGCCTTGTCCACCGCCCGAGCCAGCTTGCCCAGTTGGGTCACCTTGCTGATCGGCACGATGCTGGCAATCAATTCGATACCAGCGGCCCCTTCGGCTTGGCCTAGGTATTCGCGTTTTTTGCCTTCAGCCTGCGCCTGCTCCAAGCCGCGTGACCACTCATTGAAGGCACCGACCGCCGCATTGCGGATATCGTCTGCCGGCTTGCCGGGGTCGTGCATCGCCTCGGAGGCGTACACCGCCGCCGCGCCGATCATCATATTGCGGAAGTCTTGATCGGTACTAAAGCGGTGCGCCAGTTTGGCCAAATCCACCGTGTCGCCCAGCACCGACAGGGCTTGCCCGGTACTGCCTTTCATACTGCCGTAGGCTGATTGCAGCTCGCCAATGCCTTGCCCAGCGACATTGCGTGCCGCCCGCTCCAGCCACGGGCTTTGCGGGCCCCCTACCAACCCTTGCGCCCAACGCTGGCTGGCGGCCAGATTGTCGCTGATCTGGCGGTCACTCCAGCGCAGGCCGTCACCTGCGGCCTGCGTCGCTTGCTGGTAGGCACGGGTCACGGGTTGTTCAACCCAGTCCTCATAGCCCCGGCGTAGGGCCGATTCCCCCACATTGGCCTGATCCAGGGCCTCGTTCAAACGCTCGCGCGCCGTGGCAGGCACACCCTCACGCAAGGCAGACAGCAACGGGCCCACCTGTTGGCGGCCTTGTTCGGTCTGATAGGCCGGGCTGCGGGTCAGTTCTGCCACCAGCGCCGGGGCATTGATGCCATCCAGCGATTGGTGGCGCAGCAACAGCCGCTGGGCTTCATACGCGGTTAGATCCACTTGGCCATCCGGGCCGGTGGCGGCGGCCAGTGCAGCCAGTTCGATACGGCGGCGGGGCGGTGAATCGTTCATGGCGGGCTCCACGTCAGGGAGACGAAATCAGGCTAACGGAATAAGGGGTAATCCTGGCGCATCCGTGCTTCCAGTTGTACGGCCAGCGGGTGCGGCTCAGCCGTTGGCAGGGCTTGGATTACTGCCCAAGGGGCATCCACCAGCAGATGCCCCGCCTCAAAGGCCGGTAGGCCCAGCCGCTGGCGGATCGCTTGTATGGCCAGCAACTCGGGGGGGAACACGCGGTCGGCATCAGCTTCAAACTCATATTTGTTGCGATCAGTCCCGTGCTTGCTGCGGCTGATATGAAAAGCCGTGGCCTCCTGCATCACCCGTTGGAACACCTCTAGGCGATCGGTACGCCAATGCTCCAGTAATTGGCGGTAGGGCGTGACCAAGGGTGTGGCCGACTGATAGTGGCTTGGAATGCCGAAGGCCTCGGCGAAGAAGTAGGCATAGAAGCTGTCGTTGGTGGCTTCCTTGTACCAGCGGTATTTTGGATCAGGTTCATGCGCCTGATCGTTCTCCACGTCACGGATCAGGAAGTACGCACCCGCCTCGGCGGCAGGCCAATCCGACAACATGCACGGAGCAGCGCCACGGTTGCTATCCCACAAGGGAGATTGGAATGCCGCGCCTTGCGGCGGGTGCATGGCGGCACAGGTGCCCCAGATGCGGTAATACAGGCTGCCAAAGGCAATCGACCAGTTCAGGAAACGGGCAAGATCATCGGCATCGGAGCGGAAATAGGCATCACAGGCAGCAATGCTGTAACCATGCCCTGCCCATCGAAGCGGTGTCGCCAGTTTAGGATTGACGATACCGGGCTGATCCAGATATCCCTGAACTTCGGCGACATGCCGCTCCGGGCGATTGCTTGGGTACTGCAACCACTCACGGCATTCCTTCGGCAGCTTTTTCAGCGATCGGTCGAATGGCCAAGGCGTTGGGGGCAGCGAGTGGGGCATGCGGGGGGTCCGGCTTTCATCCATTGGCTGGACGATATCGCTTTCCGGCCAGTGCAGCCAGTTCGATACGGCGGCGGGGCGGTGAATCGTTCATGGCGGGCTCCACGTCAGGGAGACGAAATCAGGCTAACGGAATAAGGGGTAATCCTGGCGCATCCGTGCTTCCAGTTGTACGGCCAGCGGGTGCGGCTCAGCCGTTGGCAGGGCTTGGATTACTGCCCAAGGGGCATCCACCAGCAGATGCCCCGCCTCAAAGGCCGGTAGGCCCAGCCGCTGGCGGATCGCTTGTATGGCCAGCAACTCGGGGGGGAACACGCGGTCGGCATCAGCTTCAAACTCATATTTGTTGCGATCAGTCCCGTGCTTGCTGCGGCTGATATGAAAAGCCGTGGCCTCCTGCATCACCCGTTGGAACACCTCTAGGCGATCGGTACGCCAATGCTCCAGTAATTGGCGGTAGGGCGTGACCAAGGGTGTGGCCGACTGATAGTGGCTTGGAATGCCGAAGGCCTCGGCGAAGAAGTAGGCATAGAAGCTGTCGTTGGTGGCTTCGCGGTAGCGAGGGCGGCGTATTTCCGATACATGATCTTGATCCAATTCCAGATTGCGGATCAGGAAATACGCCCCCGCTTCGGCCGCAGGCCAATCTGACAACATGCACGGCCCGGCAGCACGGTTGCTGTCCCATAACGGGGTGGGGAAGTGGGCATCAGGATTGCGATTGATCTCGGTGGAGGTACCGAGGATGCGGTAGTACAGGCTGCCAAAGGCAATCGACCAGCGCAGGAAACGGGCAAGATCATTGACATCGGAGCGGAAATAGGCATCGCAGGCAGCAATGCTGTAGTAATGCCAAACTCGGTTCAAAGGCATTACCAGTTTGCGTTGAACAATGCCAGATTCATCCAAATAGGCCTGAACTTTATCAATGCCTTCCTGCGGGCGATCAGTGTTGTACTGCAACCACTCACGGCATTCCTTCGGCAGCTTTTTCAGCGATCGGTCGAATGGCCAAGGCGTTGGGGGCAGCGAGTGGGGCATGCGGGGGTTCCGGCTTTCATCCATTGGCTGGACGATATCGCTTTCCGGCCAGTGCAGCCAGCGCGAAATGCCCTTGCCATACTCTGGATGCCCATATGGCTCAGGCGTACTTGTTATGGGCGCGCATGGTCTGCTGCTTTTCGCGGTTCCAATCGCGGTCTTTGTCGGCGGCGCGTTTGTCGTGGGCTTGCTTGCCCTTGGCCAGCGCGATCTCGGCTTTGACCTTGTTGCCTTTCCAATACAGCGCGGTGGGGATGATGGTGTAGCCATCGCGCTGCACCTTGCCGATCAGGTTATCGATCTCGCGCCGATGCAGCAGCAGTTTGCGGTTGCGCCGGTCATCGGCCCGCACATGGCTGCTGGCCTGGATCAGCGGGGTGATCTGGGCGCCAAACAAGAACATCTCGCCATCCTTGATCAGCGCGTAGCTCTCACCGATATTGGCGCGCCCGGCGCGGATCGCCTTCAGCTCCCAGCCCTGCAGCGAAAGCCCGGCCTCGAAGCGCTGTTCAAGATGGTATTCGTGCTTGGCGCGCTTGTTCAGCGCGATGGTGGGGTTCTTTGCCGTATCCTTGCCGGTCTTGTTCTTGTTGCTCTTGCTCATCGGGCTATTGTCGCCGATGGCAGGACGTTTTGCAGTGAGGAAGTGTGGTGGCAAACCGGATTGAACGCAGCGCATTGGTGATGCGCCCGGCTGAATCGATGTATGCGCTGGTGGTGGATGTCGAATCCTACCCGCAGCGTTTTGGCTGGTGCGAGTCCACCCAGTTGCTGGAGAAGGGCGAAGACCGCATGAAGGCGCGGGTGGATGTGAAGCTGGCCGGCTTCAAAACGTGGTTCATTACCGAAAATCGGATGGAGCCCGGCCGTTGGATGGATATGCAGCTGGCCGATGGCCCGTTCAAAAAATTGCATGGGCGCTGGGAATTCAAGCCGCTTTCGGCCGAGGCCAGCAAGGTCACCTTGATGCTGGAATTCGAGCCGGCCACCAGCCTGCTTGGCCCGGCGATCCGCTTGGGCATGCAGGGCTTGGCCGACCGCATGGTGGATGATTTTGTGCGTACCGCGATGGCCGAGGCGGCCTGACGATGAAGGTCGAGGTGGTCGCGGCGTGGCCAGATCGCATCACTTCGCGCACGCTTGAACTGGCCGATTCGGCCTGCGTGGCCGATGCCGTCGCGGCCAGTGGCTTGGCCGTTGATTTCCCCTTTGCCGGCGTGGCGGTGTTTGGCCGCCGTGTCACTGAGGCGACGCGGCTTCACGATGGCGACCGCGTCGAATTGCTGCGCGCGTTGCTGATCGACCCGAAACAAGCGCGCCGACGCCGGGCGGAAGCCGCCCACACCATCAAACAAAAAGCCCGCTGATGCGGGCTTTCGGCGCTTGGCGACCTGCCGGTTTCAGCCGGCGACTAGCGCGCCATCAACGGCGCTTGTTGTCTTTGCGCAGGTTGTAGCCAAATTCTTTGTTGGCGCGCGCGGCGATCTCGCCATCCTCGTTGGGGAAGTAATCGCCTTCCCAGCGGGCCAAGTTGTCGCCATCAAAATACACGACAAAATTGCGCACTTCGGTCTTGCCGCTGCGGCCACGGCGCTGGCTGCTGGTGTAATCCCAGCGATCCTGATGGAAGGGATCGGCGATGGTCGGGCTGCCCAGCATCGAGGCGACCTGCTGCTTGCTCATACCGACTTGCAATTGCTCGATGGAGGCCGGATCAACCAAGCTGCCTTGATAGATCGGTTGGCGATAGATAATCCCGCAGCCAACGATGCCGGTGGTCATCGCCACGACGACGGCGAGTTTGGAGGCGGGCAGGGACCAACGATTGCTCATGCGGCTTTCAACGCGGAAGAAGGTTGGGCGATAATACACGCAAGCCAGCTTGCTGATCAGGTATCGATGCCTGCGCAATTCTTGTGTTCAGCTCGCCCATGCCCAACGCGACCCAACGATGAGGGAACCACGATGGACAAAGACGATCTCCGCAATGCGGGCCTCAAGGTGACGCACCCGCGTGTGCGCATTCTTGAGTTGATCAGCAATGCCAGCCCGCGCCATATGACGGCCGAAGACATCTACAAGCAGTTGATTGCCGAGGATGAAGAAATCGGCTTGGCCACGATCTACCGTGTGCTGACCCAGTTTGAAGCCGCTGGCTTGGTACTCAAGCACAATTTTGAAGGCGGTCAAGCGGTTTACGAATACGACCGCGGCGATCATCACGATCATATGGTTGATCTGGATACCGGCAAGATCATCGAATTTGAAAGCGAAGAAATCGAGCGCCTGCAGCACCAAATCGCCGCCAAGCACGGCTATGCGATCGAGGACCATGCGCTGGTTTTGTATGTGCGCAAGAAGAAGTAGCGATTCGGCATCGCCCAACGTCTGAAGGCGTCCTGCGGGGCGTTGGCAGAAGAGGCATCCCCTCTCATCGCATGCTTGATGCGGTTGCGTTTTTCGCACGCGATGCGCACGGTATTCAGGCGTTTCTCGGCCTCTAATCACCACCCACATCAAGCAGGCTGCGCGCCGCCGCACGCGCTGCATCGCTGACATTCTGGCCGCCCAGCAAGCGGGCGATTTCTTCAACACGGCCTTCGGCTTCCAGCAACTCGACCGCACTCATCGTCACGCCTTGCTCGCTGGCCTTGCTGACCCGCCATTGCGCATGGCCTTGCGCGGCGACCTGCGGCAGATGGGTCACGCACATCACTTGGCAGCGCCCGCCCAAGGCGCGCAGCTTCTGCCCGACCACCTCGGCGACGCCACCGCTGATGCCGCTATCAACCTCGTCGAAAATCATCGTCGGCACGCTGTCGATGCCGGTGGCGGCCACTTCAATCGCCAATGAAATACGCGATAACTCGCCGCCCGAGGCCACTTTGCGCAGCGGCTTGGCTGGCTGGCCGGGATTGGCGGCGATCAGGAATTCGGCACGCTCGGCACCCAGCGGGTTGGGCTCAAGATCGGCTTCGGGCTGGAGTTCGATACGGAAATCGGCATTGCCCATCCCCAGTTCACGGATGATGGCGACGGTGGTGGTGGCGAGTTTTGCGGCGGCGGCTTGACGCGCTTGGCTGAGTTCGGTGGCGGCGTTTTGCCAGTGCATACGGGCGCGCTCGATCTCGGTGGCCAGCGTGGCGACGCGGCTTTCGGCGTTTTCCAGCCCGATCAATTCCTGTGCGATGCGCTCGCGCACCTCGGCCAAGCCATCCAGCCCAGTGCGATGTTTGCGAGAGAGTGCATGCAGGCGTTGCAGGCGGCGGTCGAGTTGGTCGAAATGATCGGGGTCAAGTTCCAGCTCATCGCCGAGCCGGCCCAAGGCGTCACCGGCTTCATCCAGCGCGATGGCGGCCGATTCCAGTATTTGGTCGATCTCGGCCAGTTTCGGCTCATGCGCGATCACCGCCGAAAGCGTTTCGCGCGCGCGATGCAGCAGGCTGATCGCATTGGCCTCGTCGGCCTCGGCGATCAGGGCGAGTGCCGCCGTATTGGCGGCGATCAGTTCGGCACCGTGGGCGTGGCGGCGGTGTTCGGCTTCAAGCGTGGCCAGCGATTCGGCATCGAGGGCTTCGGCTTCCAATTCGGCGAGTTGGTGGCGCAGGAATTCGATGCGCTCGGCCACATCGCCGCGCTGGTTCAATTCATCCAGCTCACGCTTGAGTGCCTGCCATTGCCGTGCGGCCACGGCGACGTGTTTCAGCGTGTCGGCATGGCGGCCATAACCATCGATCATTGCCAGTTGCGCGGGGCGCGAGAGCAGCGCCTGCTGGGCGTGCTGGCCGTGGATTTCCACCAACAATCCGGCCAATTCGCTGAGTTGCGCGGCGCTGGCCAGACGGCCATTGATCCACGATTTCGAGCCGCCATCGGCGCGCAGCACGCGGCGCAGTTGGCAGCCATCGTCATCATCCATTTCCTGCTCGGCCAGCCATGCGCGTGCGGCCGGGGCATCGGCCAGATCGAACTCGGCGGATAATTCGGCGCGCTCGGCACCGTGGCGCACCACCGAGCTATCGGCGCGCTGGCCGGAGAGAAAGCCCAGCGCATCGACCAGCAGCGATTTGCCGGCGCCGGTTTCACCGGAAATGACGGTCATTCCCGGGCCAAACACCAGCTCGGCTTGGTGGACAACGGCGAAATCGACAATGGCAAGGCGGGTCAGCATGGGGCATAGCTTAAATCGGCAGCGTCGCAAAAATTGCGACGGCGCGGCGCTGGCTTGCGCTGATCGTGCGCGGCACCTATATCTAGGGGATGAATGAGCCCGTTGCCCTTGATGCCCGATCCCGCCAGTTGCTGCGTGCGCTGATCTCGCGGCATATCGCCGATGGCGCGCCGGTGGGCTCGCAGACGTTGGCCGAGAGCGCGGGGCTCAAGGTCAGCCCGGCCACCATCCGCAATATCCTCGCCGATCTGGAGGATTTGGGCCTGTTGGCCTCGCCGCATACATCGGCCGGGCGGGTGCCGACCGCGCAGGGCTGGCGGGTGTTTGTCGATAGCCTGCTGCAATGCCGCCCGCTGCCCAGCGGCGAGCTGCAGCGGCTGCGCGCCGAACTGGCCGGTGACGATACCCGGCAACTCCTGGGCAGCGCCTCGGAATTGCTATCGGCGATGAGCCATTTTGTTGGCGTGGTGGCCGCGCCCAAGGCCGATGCGCTGGCGTTTCGTTATATCGATTTTGTTGCGCTGGATGCCGAGCGGGTGCTGGCGATTCTGGTGTTGCACGATGGCCGTGTGCAGAACCGGGTGCTGGCGATGCGGCGGCGGGTCGAGCCGGGCGCGCTGGAGCAGGTCGCCAATTATCTCAACTGGCATTTCGCCGGCCTGCCGATGCCCGAGGTGCGTTGGCAATTGCTGGCTGAATTGCGCGCCGCCCGCGATGAAATGCAGACCCTGCTGGCGCAGGCGGTGGAACTGGCTGAAGAAACGCTGGCGCCGCGCGAAGATGCCGATGAGCTGTTATTGGCCGGGCAAACTCGGCTGATGGGGGCGCAGGCGATCAGTGATGTTGAGCGCCTGCGCGAGTTGTTCGAGGCCTTCGCCCACAAGCGCGACATCCTGCAATTGCTCGAACGCACCCTGCATGCCGAGGGCGTGCAAATCTTTATTGGCGAGGAAACCGGGATTGCACCGCTGGGCGATGTGACGCTGGTGACTGCGCCGTATCGCCGCGAAGGGCAGGTGATGGGAGTGTTGGGCGTGATCGGGCCGACCCGGATGGCGTATGAGCGGGTGATCCCGTTGGTCGAGGCCACGGCATCCGCGCTGGGCGAGGCGATGGGCGGGCAGGGCTGAGATTGCCAGGCCCGATCGCGGCCATGAAGCCATGAAGCCATGACCGACGTACCGAACGTGTTTTGCTGCATCACTGAAAGGTAAAGCCTCGTATCCGAAGTAACGAACATCTAGCCGGATTAGGCCGAACTGAAGCCCCAGCCCAGCCCCGCGACATCACCAACGGATAAATCCACCCGGATGCCTTGAAACCCGTTCAGCGTGGCCGCACGTCGGGAGGATTGGCCCCATCAGGACGTATCCGCATGAGTACCGAATCCGCGTTCAACCCCGACGACACCCAGCCGATCTGCCCGGAAGACATTGATGAGCTGGAGCAGTTGCGCGGCGAAATCGAGCAACTCAAGGCGCAGTCGCTCTTGGAGCGCGCCGATCTGGAAAACCAGCGCAAGCGCTTGGCCCGTGATATCGAGATGGCGCGCAAGTTTGCCAACGAAAAACTGCTGGCCGACATGATCCCGGTGTTCGATTCGATCGAGGCTGGTCTTGCCGCGGCGCCGGCCGATGACCCGCTGCGTGCCGGTCTCGAACTCACCCTGAAGCAATTGCACGAAGTCACCGGCCGAAATGGCCTCAGTGAGGTGGCACCGAAGCCGGGCGATGCCTTCAACCCCGAACACCACAACGCGGTCAGTCAAGTGTCGGTCGAGGGCATCCAGCCCGGTGCCATCGTGCAGGTGTTCCAGAAGGGTTATCTGCTCAATGATCGCCTGCTGCGCCCGGCGATGGTGGTGGTGGCACCCTGATCGAATCAAGGCCAAATCGCGGCGATTGATCCCTTGAATCGCCGCCCGCCATCCCCAAATACCCTTCATCGCGGCGCTGCCGCACATCGAATCCCATAGAGGCAAACATCATGTCCAAAATCATCGGCATTGATCTCGGTACCACCAACTCCTGCGTGGCCGTGATGGAAGGCGGCAACGCCCGCGTCATCGAAAACGCAGAAGGCGACCGCACCACGCCCTCCGTCGTCGCCTGGACCAAAGACGGCGAAGTGTTGGTGGGCGCATCCGCCAAGCGTCAGGCGGTCACCAACCCCAAGAACACCTTCTTCGCGGTCAAGCGCCTGATCGGCCGCAAGTTCACCGATGCCGAGGTCAAGAAGGATCTCGATCTGGTGCCGTACGCGATCATCGGCCATGACAATGGCGATGCATGGGTGGAAACCAGCGACGGCAAGAAGCTTTCGCCGCAGGAAGTCAGCGCCAAGATTCTGGAAAAGATGAAGAAAACCGCCGAGGATTTCCTGGGCGAAAAGGTGACCGAAGCAGTCATCACCGTGCCGGCCTACTTCAACGATAGCCAGCGTCAGGCCACCAAGGATGCCGGCCGCATCGCGGGTTTGGATGTCAAGCGCATCATCAACGAGCCGACCGCCGCTGCCTTGGCTTATGGCCTCGACAAGGGCGATGGCAAGGACCGCAAGGTGGCCGTGTACGATTTGGGCGGCGGTACGTTTGACGTCTCGATCATCGAAATCGCCAATGTCGATGGCGAGAAGCAGTTTGAAGTGCTGGCCACCAATGGCGATACCTTCTTGGGTGGCGAGGATTTCGACAAGCGCGTCATCGATTACTTGGTTGAAGAATTCCAGAAGACCGATGGCGTCGATCTGCGCAAGGACCCGCTGGCGCTGCAGCGCCTGAAGGATGCCGCCGAACGTGCCAAGATCGAGCTCTCCAGCTCGCAGCAGACCGATGTCAATCTGCCGTATGTCACCGCAGACGCGACCGGCCCGAAGCACCTCAACATCAAGCTGACCCGCGCCAAGCTGGAAGCCTTGGTGGATGATTTGGTGAAGAAAACCATCGAGCCCTGCCGCGTGGCGCTTAACGATGCCGGCCTCAAGGCCAGCGATGTCAGCGAAGTGATCTTGGTCGGCGGCCAGACCCGCATGCCCAAGGTGCAGGCGGCGGTGGCCGAGTTCTTCGGCAAAGAACCGCGCAAGGATGTCAACCCGGATGAGGCGGTGGCCGTCGGTGCCGCGATTCAGGGCGGCGTGCTGCGTGGCGATGTCAAGGATGTGCTGCTGCTTGACGTGACCCCGCTCAGCCTCGGCATCGAGACGCTTGGCGGTGTGTTCACCAAGATCATCGAGAAGAACACCACCATCCCGACCAAGGCCTCGCAGACCTTCTCCACCGCCGATGACAACCAGAGCGCGGTCACCGTGCATGTGTTGCAGGGCGAGCGCGAACAGGCCCAGTACAACAAATCGCTGGCCCGCTTCGACTTGACCGGCATCGAGCCGGCCCCGCGCGGCATGCCGCAGATCGAGGTCAGCTTTGATATCGACGCCAACGGCATCGTCCATGTCACCGCCAAGGACAAGAAGACCGGCAAGGAACAAAAAGTCGAGATCAAGGCCGGTTCGGGCCTTTCGGATGAAGAAATCCAGCGCATGGTGCAGGATGCCGAAGCACATCGCGAGGATGACAAGAAGTTCCAAGAGTTGGTCGCTGCCCGCAATCAGGCCGATGCCCTGATCCACGCTGCCCGCAGCGCGATCAAGGATAACGGCGACAAGGTGCCGGGCGATGTGATCGGCCGCGCCGAAACCGCGATCGCCGACTTGGAAACCGCGATGAAGGCCGACGACAAGGCCCAGATCGAGGCCAAATCGAAGGTGCTGGAAGAAGCCGCGCAATCGCTGTTTGCTGCAGCCGCCGCCAGCCAGCAGGGCGGCGATGCCGGCCCGGCCGCCGATGCCGGCAACAACGCCAACGATGACGTGGTGGACGCCGAGTTCACCGAGGTCAAGGACGACGACAAGAAGGCCTGATCCACACCGGCCACGCACGCAACGGGCAGGCCGATCACGGTCTGCCCGTTCGCGTAAGCAGCACAGGAAGCCGCAACACCCATGAGCAAGCGCGATTACTACGAAGTGCTCGGCGTCAGCCGCAGCGTCAGCGAAACCGAATTGAAGGTGGCTTACCGGCGCGCCGCCGCCAAGCATCACCCCGACCGCAACCACGGCAACGAAAAAGAAGCCGAAGTCGCGTTCAAAGAGTGCAAGGAAGCCTACGAAGTGCTTTCTGATGCCAACAAGCGTCGTGCCTACGACCAGCACGGCCATGCCGCGTTCGAGCACGGCATGGGCGGC
>JAUNTK010000023.1 GCA_030538735.1 Pseudomonadota bacterium | reverse complement strand
CAGCCACGCACGCCCGGCACCCGCATCAGCTTGGCCACCGCCACCCACAGCAGCACCAGCCCGGCCACCAGCGCACCGATGCGATGCGCCAGCTGGATCGCGATGCGTGCGTAGCCATCCAGCACGCCGCCTTCGTAATCCACGCCGATCCCGCGCCACAGCACCAGCGCCTCGCCAAAATCATGCGGCGGCCACCACTGGCCCAGACATTGCGGGAACTGCACGCCGCAGGCCAGCGCGGCGTAATTGGCACTGACCCAGCCACCCAGCGCGATCTGCACCAGCAACACGCCCACGCCCATCCGCAGCCAGATACGCAAGCGCTGCTCATCGACCACACGCAATGGCGAATCGGTGGCGCGGCAGGCCATCCACACCAAAAGCCCAAGCGTGCTCATGCCGCCCAGCAGATGGCCCATCACCACAATCGGTTTCAGTAGCCAGGTCACCGTCCACATCCCGAGCAAGGCTTGGAAGATGATCACGGCCAAGGTCAGCGCCGAGGCGCGCGCCAGATCACTGTTCGACCAGCGCCATGCCGCCGCCAACAGGATCGCCTCGCCGATCACGGCGAGAATGCTGGGGATGACATGCTCACCGCGCATATAAATCGGGATGGCGATACCGATGATCGCGGCCGCCGCCACGATCTGCGCCACCCCGTATTTGCGTTTGCGCGCACCGATCAGCGCCAGGATCAAGGTCAGCACACCGAGCGCCGCCGCCAGATGGCGATGCACCTGCTCGCGCCAAGCCTTGTTGCGCTCGAATTCGCGGATGCTGGTGGCAACGTGATCGGCGACATCGGTGGCCGCCTTCGGCCATGTGGCGCGGCCATAGCAGGTCGGCCAATCCGGGCAGGACAGCCCGGCATGCGAGAGCCGCACGAAAGCGCCGAACACGGTCACGCACAGCGCCAGCCCGACCGCCAGCCACGCGATGCGATGAAAATGCCGGGCCAGCCCGGTGCCGTGGATCAGGGTCATCGCAGTTTCAACAGCTTGCCAAGATCGCTGCGCAAATCGCCCGGATCCTGCCCGGGCTGGTAACGCAGAACGGCAAACCCATTGGGGTCAACGATATAGGTCAGCGGCGCGCTGGCCGCCTCGGCACCGGGCAACTCGGCGCGGATCGCCGGATCATCGCGGAACGCACGCTGGTGGCTGCTGGCGGGCGCGGATGCCGGCACCTCGCCTAGCCAGAACACCTCGACGCGATCAGCATCACGCCCGGCCAACTGCCAGACCTTGTCGAGATCACTGGCCAGCTGGTCGCAGACTGCGCCGCAGTGCGGCGGCGCGGCAACCAGAATGCGCCAATGGCGCTCGGTCGGATTCCACTGGTAGCTGGCCCCATCGGCCAGACGCGGTACCAACTGGCGCAGATCGCCCGGCGGTTGCAGTATTTCGCCCTTGTTGTTCGTGCCTTCGGGTTTCCAGCCGGAAAAGCGCAGCGTACCGGCAACGATGAAACTGCCAAACACCATCACGGCGATCAGGATCAGGGCATTGCGGTTTTTCTTGCGCGCATCACGTTGCGCGGCGGTGAGGGAATCATTCATGGTGGCGACGACGGGAACGCAAGGTGAGAACGATGGCGATGATGAAGATAGCGGCAGCCAGAGCGAACCACTGTACCGAATAGCCCAGATGCTTTTCCGGCGGCAAGGTATTGGGCAGCACGTCGAGATCACGCGCTTGGCCCAGCGGCAGCGCCGGATCCAGACGCAGGATGCGTGGCGCAATCGCCGGCACGCCCAACGTGGCCGCTATTGTGGCCGGATCGAGGCCGATCACCAAATGCCCGGCTGCGGTTTCACTCGCCGCGGCCGCCAGCAGGCCACGTGAGGGCGGCGGCAACAGCAAACCGTGGATATCGATGGCTCCGCCCGGCATCGCCGGGAGTTCCGGCAACTCGCGGCTGGCCGATATCGGCACCCAGCCCATCTCCACCAGCAGCGGCGTGCCCATGCCCGCTACGGCAAACAGCCGAAATACCCGCACACCGGGCTGGCCATCACGCTGCTGGTTGTCAAGCAACCACGCCGGAGTATCGATGAAATGCCCCGCACCGCCTGCCCAATCGTAGCTCTTGCTCCGTGCCGGGTCAGCCGCGATCAACAACGGCTGCACCCGCCTGGCATCGATCACCTGCGCCACCGCAGCCAGCATCGCCTGCTTTTCATGCATCCGCCGCCACTGCCAATGGCCAAGCAGGCAAAACAGCGTCACCAGCACCAGCGTGGCGATCCAGCCAATCACCAGCGTGTGGTGTTGGCGGCTCATGGCTGAAGCGCCAAATCAGCCGCCCCGAAGGGCCGTGCGCAGGAATGCGCGCTGTTTTCCAGCGCAGCCCGGATGGCGAATTGGACCGTCTCGACCTTCGGCGAACCAAGGCCATTGCCCAGCCCTGCCCTTGACGTGGACGACACGAAAACACCGGACGCACCTACGGATGCCACAAAGCCACCCCCTTCGCCGCCCTATTCGGGGTAAAGTGCAACCGATGATAAGCCCGACATTGAAAACCCTGCTGATCGTCGCCTTCCTGATTGCCATCGTGTGGAATCTGGGCGCCGGCCTGTTTTACATGATGAACGACAAAGGCGGCTCCAAGCGCACTGTCAACGCACTGACCAAACGCATCGCGCTGTCGGTGGTGCTGATCCTGCTCCTGGTGCTGGCGATCAAGATGGGCTGGGTCGTTCCACATGGGGTCGGCAGTAATCCGGGCGGCTGACCGGCTGGCGGCCATCACATCAAGTCAAGACGAACGAGGCCGGCATTTGCCGGCCTCATGCATTCCGCAGCGCTCGGCGCTCAAAGCACGTAGACGAACAGGAACAGGCCCAGCCAGACCACGTCCACGAAGTGCCAGTACCACGCCACCGCCTCGAAACCGAAGTGGTTGTCGGGGCTGAAGTGGCCGCGCAGGCAGCGCAGCCAGATCACGATCAGCATCAAGGTACCGAGCGTCACGTGCAGGCCGTGGAAGCCGGTCAGCATGTAGAAAGTGGAGCCGTAGATACCGGAGCCAAGCGTCAGGTTCAGCTCGCTCCAGGCGTGCATGTATTCCTCGACCTGGAAGAACAGGAACACCAGACCCAGCAGAATGGTCAAGCCGAGGAACAGCAGCAGCCTGCCGCGTTTGTTGTCGATCAGCGCATGGTGGGCGATGGTGATGGTCACACCGGAGGTCAACAGGATCAGGGTATTCAACAGCGGCAGGCCCCAGGCACCAACGGTCTGGAACGCACCACCGATCGCCGCCGGGCCATTGCTCGGCCAGCCGGCGCTGAAGCCATCCCACAGCACCGCATTGGTCATCACGCCATCGCCTTCACCGCCCAGCCACGGCAGGGCAAACTGGCGGGTGTAGAACAGCGCGCCAAAGAACGCGGCGAAGAACATCACTTCCGAGAAGATGAACCAGATCATGCCCTGACGGAAGGAGACATCGACCTGCTTGTTGTAATAGCCGCGCACCGACTCGGTGATGACATCGGCAAACCACTTGAAGATGATCGCCGAGAGGAACGCCACCCCCAGCAAGAACACGGTCTTGCCCCAGGCGGCCTCGTTGAGCCAACTGGCGAAACCGACCATGGTGATGAACAGCGCCACCGAGGCCCAGATCGGCCACGGACTCTTGGCGGGGACGTAATAGACATCCGGATCGCGATGTTCGCTGGCGTTGGCTTCGGCCATGGTCGTTCTCTCGTGCGTGGTCAGTTCAACGAAGCGATCTTGTTCGCTTCGTCGGTAAGGGTGTCATTGCGGAAAAAGGCGTAGGACAAGGTCAGCGTCTTGATGTCTTTCGGCAGCGCCGGGTCGACGATGAAACGCACCGGCATATCACGCCCCTCGCCCGGTTGCAGGGTTTGCGCGGTGAAGCAGAAACATTCGGTCTTGCTGAAATAACGCGAGCCATGCGCTGGCGCCACCGAAGGCACCGCGCTGCCGACGATGGTGCGCTGGCTGGTGTTTTTGGCGTAATAGGTGGTTTCGTATTGCTTGCCCGGCTGCACCTTCATCGTCAGCTGATGTGGACGGAACTCCCACGGCAGGGCCGAGTTGACCCCGCCATCGAACTGCACGGTCACCCAGCGATCTTCATCAACCCCGCGCCGGGTGGCGGCGGCAAGATCGGCCGGGCCTTGCTCCAGGCGGATGCCCAGCACTTTCTCGCAAGCGATCCGGTACAGCGGCACCAAGGCAAAGCTGAAGCCGAACGCGATCACCGCAACCAACAACATTCGGCCCAGACCGTGGCTGTTTTTCGACGCGCCCATCAGCCCAGAACCCCCTTCAGCATGAAGGCGACGAAGATGCCGAGCGCAATCAATGCCATCACCAATGCGGTCTTGCGCGCAGTCTTGCGACGCGCTTCAAGCGAATAGGTGGCGGGATCGTGCTCGTTCATCATCATCGGCTCAATGCTCAATGGTGGACGTCGTCATGGGCCAGCATACCCGGACGGATCACCGGCGGCTTTTCAAACGTGTGATGCGGGGCCGGCGAAGGCAGCGTCCACTCCAGGCCCTTGGCACCTTCCCACACCTGATTGCTGGCCTTTGTGCCGGTCTTGAGCGAACGCCACAGAATGAAGGCCATCAGGAACGGGGTGATGAACATGCCGAACGCGCCGATCGAGCTGACCAGATTCCAGTCGGCAAACGCCACGCTGTAATCCGGGATGCGGCGCGGCATACCGGCCAGACCCAGGAAGTGCTGCGGGAAGAACAGCAGGTTGACGAACACCATCGTCCACCAGAAATGGAAGCTGGCCAGCTTTTCGTTGTACATGCGGCCCGTCCACTTCGGCCACCAGTAATACACCGCTGCGATGATGCCAAACAGCGCGCCGGTCACCAGCACGTAATGGAAGTGGGCCACCACGAAATAGGTATCGTGATATTGGAAATCAGCCGGAACAATCGCCAGCATCAGGCCCGAGAAACCGCCGATGGTGAACAGGAACACGAAGCCGATCGCCCACAGCATCGGTGCCTCGAAGGTCATCGAGCCCTTCCACATCGTGCTGACCCAGTTGAACACCTTCACCCCGGTCGGCACCGAGATCAGCATGGTGGCGAACATGAAGTAGATCTCGCCGCCCAAGGGCATGCCGACCGTGAACATGTGGTGGGCCCAGACGATGAAGCTCAGGAAGGCGATCGCGGCGGTGGCGTAGACCATCGCCTGATAGCCGAACAGCGGCTTGCGGCTGAAGGTCGGGATGATCTCGCTGACGATGCCGAACGCCGGCAGGATCATGATGTAGACCTCGGGGTGGCCGAAGAACCAGAAGATGTGCTGGTACATCACCGGGTCACCGCCACCGGCGGCGTTGAAGAAGCTGGTGGCGAAGAACTTGTCGGTCAGCAGCATGGTCACCGCACCGGCCAGCACCGGCATCACCGCGATCAGCAGGAAAGCGGTGATCAGCCACGTCCAGCAGAACATCGGCATCTTCAGCAGGTCAACGCCCGGCGCGCGCATGTTGAGCACAGTGGCGATGATGTTGATCGCGCCCATGATCGAGCTGATGCCCATCATGTGGATGGCGAAGATGGTGAACGAGAAGCTGGCACCGCCCTGCAGCGACAGCGGCGGGTAGAGTGTCCAGCCGCCAGCGGGGCCGCCACCGGGCAGGAACAGGGTCAGCAGCAGCAGGGTGAAGGCGAACGGCATGATCCAGAACGACCAGTTGTTCATGCGCGGCATCGCCATGTCCGGCGCGCCGATCTGCAGCGGGATCATCCAGTTGGCCAAGCCGACGAACGCCGGCATCACCCCGCCAAAGATCATCACCAAGGCGTGCATGGTGGTCATCTGGTTGAAGAAGGCGGGGCTCACGCCCTGCAGGCCCGGCACCGCCAGCTCGAAGCGGATGTAGACCGACATCGCCGCGCCGATGATGAACATGATGAAGCTGAACACCAGATACAGCGTGCCGATGTCCTTGTGGTTGGTCGAGAACAACCAGCGCTCGGCAAAGCTCTGTTTGTGCGCGTGATGATCGTGGTGGTGATCGGCGGTGGGGTGGGTAGCGGACATCGCGGAACCTCGGGTGTTGTCGGGGCGTCAGGACGCGCGTAAGCGCATCAACCGGCGTTGGCGGGGGCACTGGCCGCGGTATCAACCGCAGCAGTGGCCGGGGCGGCTTCCGCCGGGGTGCTGGCGGGGGCGGGTTCAATCGCCGGGGCCTGCGTTGCGGCTTTCTGTTGGGCTAACCATTGATCGAATTCGGCCTTGGGCACCGCCTTCACTACGATCGGCATGAAGCCATGATCCTTGCCGCAGAGTTCGGCGCACTGGCCGCGATACAGGCCGGGCTGATCTACTTGCGTCCATGCCTCGTTGATGATGCCGGGGATTGCATCCTGCTTCCAACCCAGCGCCGGCACCCACCAACTGTGGATCACGTCATCAGCGGTGATCACGAAACGGATCTTGGTGTCGGTCGGGATCACCAACGGGTTATCAACATCAAGCAAGTAATGCTCGTGCTCGCCGTGCTGGATGCGGCGGCCGCTCTGGCGCAATTCCTCGCTTTTGCGGTCGAGGCGGCTGGTAAACGTGACGTTCTCGCCCAGATACTCGTAGCTCCACATCCATTGATAGCCGGTGACCTTGACCGTCATCTCGGCATCGCGGGTGTCGTACATCTTGATCAGCGATGAGGTGGCCGGGAAGGCCAGACCGATCAGGATCAGCACCGGGATCACCGTCCAGATCACCTCGGCCTTGGTGTTGTGGCTGAACTGGGCGGCGACCGCGCCCTTGGACTTGCGGAATGTGAGGATGGCATAGCCCATCGCGCCAAATACGATCACGCCGATGACCACGCAAATCCACAGCCCCCACATATGCGCGTGGTAGGCATTCTCGGCGGTGGAGGTCACGCCGCGGCCCATGTTGAGCTGCCAACGATGCGGGTCAGCGGATTGCGCCGACGCCAGCAGCGGTAGGCCTGCAATCAAAACGCCGATGGTCATCGCCTTGATGACACGAGCCAGTTGCACCATGTTTTCAACCCTGCTTGGTTTCTTGCGGCGGGCACCAAGCCCGCTGGCTGGATGGATGAGTCGTCCATGAACGGAACGACAACGGCTGGATGTTAGCGGCCCTGCCCCCCATGCAGCAAGCAAAAATTGCGAACGATCAAACTGCACGGCCCTACCAGTGTTATACGCGAAACCCAATTGCCTGCTGTTACCGGGCGCATCCAGCCGCCATTTTGCAGCGGTACAATTCGCCTCCCCCCTTTACATAGTGCGGATTTTTCGTGGGTACTTCCCTGTTGTCCGAGATCCCGGCATCGCCTGCCGAGCTGCGCGCCGCCATCACCCGCGGCTGGGTGCTGGATGAAACCGATCATGTCCGCTGGCTGCTCGACCAAGCCCGTCAAGGCGAGGCCGAGCAGGCCGCAATCCGCGCCACCGCCGCGGATTTGGTGCGCCGGGTGCGCGCGCGGGTCGAAGACCAGAGCACGGTGGAAGCCTTCATGCGCCAGTACGATCTGGGCAGTGAGGAAGGCGTCTTGATGATGTGCGTGGCCGAGGCGTTGCTGCGCATCCCCGATCAAGCCACCGCCGATGCGCTGATCCGCGACAAACTGGGCGATGCCAATTGGAAGCGCCACCTTGGCCAATCCGATTCGCTGCTGGTCAATGCCTCGACCTGGGGGCTGATGCTGACCGGCAAACTGGTCAATCTCTCCGACGATACCCAACGCGATGCCCACGGCGCCTTCGGCCGCCTGATCGGCAAACTGGGCGAGCCGGTGATCCGCACCGCTGTGCGTCAGGCGATGAAGATCATGGGCCATCAATTCGTGATGGGCCGCAACATCGATGAGGCGCTGGCGCGCGCGAAGAAGGGCGACAACGCCCGCTACCGTTATTCCTACGACATGCTTGGCGAAGGCGCACTGACTATGCGCGATGCCGAACGCTATCTCGATGCCTACGAGCAGGCGATCCACGCCATCGGCAACAGCGGCCAATTCACTGATGTATTTGCCGCACCGAGCATCTCGGTCAAGCTCTCCGCCCTGCATCCGCGCTATGAGCACGCCAAGCGCGAGCGCGTGCTGGCCGAGCTGGGCGATGGCCTGCTCAAACTGGCGCAGATCGCCAGGCAGCACAACATCGGCCTGACCATCGATGCCGAGGAAACCGAACGCCTAGAACTTTCGCTCGACCTGATTTTCCAGGTGCTGGCCGATGACAGCCTGCGCGGTTGGGATGGCTTCGGCATCGTGGTGCAAGCCTATCAGAAGCGCGCGCCGTTCGTGATCGATTACATCGCCGCCAAGGCTCGCGAACTGGGCCGCCGCATCCCGGTGCGGCTGGTCAAGGGCGCGTACTGGGATGCAGAAATCAAGCGTGCGCAGATGGAAGGCCAGTCCAGCTATCCGCTGTTCACCCGCAAGCCCAATACCGATGTCAGCTATCAGGCCAACGCACGACGCCTGCTGACCAACATCGATGCGATCTACCCGATGTTCGCCACCCACAACGCGCAGACCATCGCCGCGATCCAGCAGATGGCCAAATCTTTGCTCCCCTCTCCCGCCGGGAGAGAGGCTGGGGGAGAGGGTGCCGAGGGAGAAGTAAAAAATACCAAGTCATACCCTTACGAATTCCAAAAACTCCACGGCATGGGCGACGATCTGTATGCCGAAGTGATCCCCGCCGATCGCCTCGACGTGCCGTGCCGGGTGTATGCGCCAGTCGGCTCGCATGAGGATCTGCTGCCGTATCTGGTGCGTCGCCTGCTGGAAAACGGCGCCAATTCCAGCTTCGTCAACCGCATCACCGATGAGGACATCGCGATTGATGAGTTGGTGCGTGACCCGCTGGATACGGTCGCCGCGTTTGCGCAAATCCCGCATCCGCGCATCCCGCTTCCGATCGATCTTTACCGCAGCCAACACCAACCGAGAGACAACTCCATGGGCATCAACCTCGCCAATGACGATCAACTGCGCGCACTGGCCGCCGAAATGGATCAGGCCGGCTGCGGCAGCTGGACGGCTGCCCCGCTGGTGCCGGGCGCGACATCGGCCGCTGAAAAAATCGCCGTGACCAATCCTGCCGATCGCCGCGATATCGTCGGCCACTGGCAGCCCGCCGATACCGGCACCGTCGAGAAGGCGCTGGACAATGCCGTCGCCGCGCAACCCGCGTGGGATGCAACCGCGGTCGATAGCCGCGCCGCGATGCTGGAAAAAGCCGCCGATCTGATGGAAGCCCGCATCGCGCCGCTGATGGCGATGTGTACCAAGGAAGCCGGCAAGACCATCCCCGATGGTGTCTCGGAAGTGCGCGAGGCGGTCGATTTCCTGCGCTATTACGCCACCGAGGCGCGCCGCCAATTCACCATCGAGGCCCTGCCCTCGCCGACCGGCGAATCCAACACGCTGCAACTTTCCGGGCGCGGGGTATTCGTCTGCATCAGCCCCTGGAACTTCCCGCTGGCGATCTTCACCGGCCAGATCGCGGCGGCGCTGGCCAGCGGCAACACGGTGATCGCCAAGCCGGCCGAGCAAACCAATCTGATCGCCTATGCCGCAGTCAAATTGATGCACGAGGCCGGCATCCCGGCCAGCGTGCTGCAACTGGTGCCGGGCGATGGTGCCAGCGTCGGTGCCGCGCTGACCCGCGATGCGCGCGTGGCTGGCGTCTGCTTCACCGGCTCCACCGAAACCGCCCGCCTGATCAACCGCACGCTGGCCGCCCGCGAGTCCGGCCCGATTGCCACCCTGATCGCCGAAACCGGCGGCCAGAACGCGATGATCGCCGATAGCTCATCGCTGCCGGAGCAAGTGGTCAAGGATGCGCTGGGCAGCGCGTTCACCTCCGCCGGCCAACGCTGCTCGGCCGCGCGCATCCTGCTGGTGCAGGACGATATCGCCGACAAGGTGATCGGCATGCTGGCCGGCGCGATGAAGGAGCTGAAAGTCGGCAACCCCGGCGAGCTGTCCACCGATGTCGGCCCGGTGATCGATGAGGATGCCAAGGCCCAACTCGATCATCATGCCGAGCGCATGCAGCGCGAAGCCAAGCCAATCGCCATCGCCGAAATCGGTGCCGACGCCGCCCATGGCACCTATTTCGCCCCGCGCGCGTGGGAGCTGCAATCGATGGCCCAGCTGACCCGCGAGAATTTCGGCCCGGCGCTGCACGTGGTGCGCTGGAAGGCCGATGAACTGGATGCGGTTATCGACCAGATCAATGCCAGCGGCTACGGCCTGACCCTCGGCATCCACTCGCGCATCGATGAAACCGTCGATCGCATCGTGCGCCGCGCCAAAGTCGGCAACATCTACGTCAACCGCAACCAGATCGGCGCGGTGGTCGGCGTACAACCGTTCGGCGGCCAAGGCCTGTCCGGCACCGGCCCGAAGGCTGGCGGCCCGCACTACCTGCCACGCTTTGCGACTGAAAAGACCGTCACCGTCAACACCACCGCCGCCGGCGGCAATGCGAGTTTGTTGACGTTGGGGGAGTAAGCCGCCACGCATCGCACAGCGCCGGGCAATCCGGCGCTGACAGGGCTAGCCAAGTTCAAGCCCGATAAAACACCTCGATCTGCGCCAGCTTGTCTGCGATGCGGAAACCCTGCATCGGGTAGGCGCGACGCAGCGGTTTCTCTGCATACGCCGCGCGCAACGCCGCCGCCAAGGCATCGGCATCGCCGACCGGCAGCAGTGGTGTGCCGATCATGTCGGCCAGATGCGATGCGCCCTGGCTGGCACTGGCGATCAGCGGCAAACCGGCATCCATCGCCTCCAACAAAACCAGACCAAACGGTTCGCTGCGGGCGGCGGACACGAATACATCAAATGCCTGCAGCCAGTCGCGCGCGCGCGGGCTGAAGCCCGGCATCAGCACGTTGCGGGGCGCGGCTTCACGCAGTGATTTCCACGCACCGCCCTGGCCGACGATGACCAGCCGCGCGTCATCCGGCAACTCGGCGCGCCGCCATGCTTCAAGCAATACATCCAGCCCTTTGCTGGCTTCGACGCGGCCCAAGGCACCGAATACAAACGCCTCTGGCGCAATCCCCCATTCCCCGCGCAGTTCGCTGCGTGCATCCGGCGCTGGTGGCTGCGGCAGTGTCCAGTTGTCGATCTGTACACTGCGCGCGCGCATGAAATCGGGCATCGCGGCCAGTTGCCACGGCGCGATGGCGATCAGGCCATCCAGGCCTTCGTGCTGCTGCGGCTTGTAATGGATATGCAGGGTGGCGATGCGTTTAGTCGTATCGCCGCGCCAGCCCTTCAAGGCGCGGCAGCCACCCGACAAATGCGCATGGGCGATATCGGGGGCAAGTTTTTGCACCGCACGCCGCGCCTGCCAGCTGGCGAAGATATCGCCCACCACGATTTGCCGCACATCGTTGGATAGATGATGGGTAATCGCATCGGGGCGCGCTTCGGTAGCAGATTTGCGCAGGATCATCGTCACCCGATGCCCGGCCGTCGCCTGCGCATTGGCCAATTCCACCGCATGACGCTCAGTGCCGGCAAAGCGCCGGGTCAGGAGCAAATGGGCGATGGAAAGCGGCGCGTCGGTCATCGACCAAGTGTCGCATGACATACTGCGCGCGATGCGAAACACGGATGACAAACTGCCGCTTTCCGGCGTGGTGGTGGCGCACAACGAGGCCGACCGCATCGGCCGTTGCGTGGCATCGCTGATGGCGGTATGCCGCGAAGTGATCGTGCTTGATTCCGGCTCCAGCGATGCCACCGTCACCATCGCGCGCGAACTCGGCGCGCAGGTTGAACATCGTGATTGGGATGGCTTTGCCCGGCAAAAAAATGCGGCGATCGCGCGCGCCAGCCAACCGTGGGTGTTGTTGCTGGATGCCGACGAATGGCTGGAGCCGGATGCGCAGGATGCCTTGCGCGTATTGTTTGCCGGTGAGATCGAACAGGCCGATGTCTGGCTGATCCTGCGTCGCACCCACTGGCTGGGCACACCGATGCGGCATGGCAGTTTTTCGCGCGAGGCGATCGAGCGCTTGTTCCGTCACGATCTGCGCCATGCCGATATCCCGGTGCACGAATACCTCGATACCGCTGGGCGCACGGTGCGGCGATCACGTATCCGCATGGAGCACGACACCGCCCGCGACACGCAGGAATACCGCGCCAAGCTGGCCAAGTACGCACGCCTCTGGGCTGAATCACGCGCTGCGCGCGGCAAGCGTGCGTGGCCCGGGCGCGGCCTCTTGGCGGCATCGGCCTATGCGCTCAAGAATCTGATCGTGCAAGGCGGCCTGCTGGATGGCCGCGCCGGCTTGGCGTTCCATCGCGAACACATGCGCTATGTGGCGCTCAAGTACCGCCTACTCCATGAACTCGGCCGCAGGCGTTGATTGCACGACAGGCGTGCAACCGGCCGGCATCGCCGCCGCCGGGGCCAGCAGCCAACGCCGACGGTTGTAGATGCCCATATCGATCACGTGCGGCCTATCCACGCAGTTATCCGCGGCGACATCTTCTAGCAAAATCCAGCGCGCGGCGGGCTGTTCGGCCTGCCAGCGCCGGGCATCGGCCAGCTGCAAGGCGAAATCGCGCTTGAAGCCGAAGGTGCGCGCCGGGCGGTCAGCCATCAGCAGGTTTTGCTCCTTCCACGCGACCAGCGCCAGTTCGGCATCGGCGCCGATCCGCTGGCCGACATCACGCATCAGGCCACGCGCGGAGCTGGCATCGTTGAGCAGCGGATAACCAATCAGGCTATAGCCCAGCCACAGCGCGGCCAGCACCGCGTACAAGGCCAGCACGCCACGCTTCGGGCGCAGGGCAAGCGCCGCGATCAGGCCAACACCACCGATAACCGCCAGCATCCAGCCCAGTGCATCGCCATCAACACTGCCGCGCACCGCCGCCAATTTGGCCTCGAAACCGGGGTTGCCAAGCCCAACGGCAAGCCCGCCCGCCAGCATCACGAGCGCAAACAGCAGGCCCGCGAGATACGCGCCGATCCGCACGCCGCGCCGCGCCAGCACCGCGCCCAACCACGGCCCCATCGCCAAGCACAGCATCGGCAGCACCGGCAGGATGTAGACCTCGCGCTTGCCGCTGGAGAACGAAAAGAACAGCAGCACGCAGGCGATCCAGCCAAGCAGCAGCAGGATGCGTGCATCACCCTGTTTCAGTGCATCGCGCCAACGCGGCAGCACAAACGGCACGGCGGCCACTGCCGGCAACCACTGGGTCGCCATCACCATCAAGAAGTACCACCACGGTTGATGGTGATGCCAGGCATTGGTGTAACGCTCGGCGGTTTGCTTCAGCAGGATATTGTCGGCATAGCCCTGCAACAGCGGGTCGCCGCTGGATTTCACCGCCAACAACATCGGGATCAACCACAGCAAAATCGGCAGCAACAACATCGCGATGCCGGCCAGCCAATCACGGCCGCGCACCCGGCCGATGCCCGGCCACGCCCGCCACCACGCAAACGCGGCGGGGATCAACACCAGTAGCGCGATCACGCCGACGCCCTTGCTGATCACGCCCAAACCGGCCGCCGCCCAGCCGATCCACCACCATTTCAAATCCGGCCCACGCAACAGATGACGCAGCAGGCCATACACCGAGAGCGTGACCCAGAACACCAGCAGCGGGTCGATCTGCGCGCGCTTGGCCTGAAACGTGAATTGCAGGGCAAACAGCAGCGCCCACGCCGCATATGCGCCTGCTTCGACATTCCACAAGCGGCGGCCAAGATCGCGCACCAGCGCCAGAGTGGCCAGCGAGGCAAGCAGACTCGGCAGCAGGAACGCGATGCGCATGCTGCCGGTGGCCGATAGCACAACCGCCTGCAACCACATCAACAACGGCGGCTTGTCCGGGTACAGCTCATCGCCGCGCATCGGGAACAACCACTGCCCGCTTTCCACCATCTGCTTGGCGACCAAGGCGAAGCGCGGCTCATCGGCCGGCCACGGGTCACGCAGGCCAAGGCCGGCACACAGCAGGACAACGGCAGTCAGCCAGAAAAACAGGCGCTCGCGGCGGGCTTGGGCTTCATTCATGGCAGGCAGGATAGCGGACGATGGCACTCGTCATGTGTTTGATTGATGCGCGCGATGGCGGCCCGCCAACTACCCGCGCCGAGGCGTCATCCCTTCTGCAGGCGCGCGTAGAAAAAGCCATCCATCCCACCCTCGCCCGGCAGGCGTTGATGGCCGTGGCCGGTATCGCGGCCAAAGCGCGCATCCAGCGGCCGTAGCTCGGCACCCGGCGTGCGGGCGATAAACGCCTGCACTTGCGCGGCGTTCTCGGCCGCCAGGATCGAACAAGTGGCATAGAGCAATTCGCCGCCCGGCTTCAAGAGCGGCCACGCGGTATCCAGCAACTTTTCTTGCAAGGCGGTGAGCTGGGCGATGTCGGTTTCGCGCCGATGCAGCAGGATGTCCGGCTGCCGGCGCACGATGCCGGTGGCGCTGCAGGGCGCATCGATCACGATGGCATCAAACCCCACGCCATCCCACCAATCCGCGGGCGTGGTGGCATCGGCGGCACGCGATTGGATCTGGAAACCAAGGCGGGTAAACGTCTCGGCCATGCGTCGTACCCGGCGTTGATCGATATCCAACGCCAGCACATGCGCATCGGGATAACGCTCGGCCAGATGCGCGGCCTTGCCACCGGGCGCGGCGCAGGCATCCAACACGCGGGCGGCGGCCGGCAAGGCCAGCGCATCGATCACCCGCTGCGCGCTGCCATCCTGTATCGAAACCTCGCCCTCGGCGAAGCCGGGCAAGGCATCCACCGGCAATGGCGTATCAAGGCAGATCGCATCGGCCAGATCATCGATCAACCGATGGGCGATGTCGGCTTGGGCAAGCTTCTCTGCATAGGCCGGACGCGCGATCGTGCGCCGATTGACCCGCAGCCACATCGGCGGCGGCAAGGCGCTGGCGGCGAAGATCGCCTCGGCCTCGGCTTGCCAATCGTGGCGGATGCGCTCGGCCAGCCAGCGCGGCCAAGCCGCATCGCTACGCGCTTCGGGCAATGGCTCGCGCAGTGCGCGGCGCAGGATGGCATTGATCAACCCGGCCTGATGGGCGCGGCCACTGCCACGCGCCGCCTCGACCGTGGCATCCACTGCCGCATGTGGTGCCAAGCCCATCACATCCAGCTGGGCGAAGCCGACATACAGCAACGCCCGCAGCGCGCCATCGCGCTGGCCCGGCGGCTTGGTCATCCAGCGTTTGAGGGCATCGGCATAGCGGCCATGCTCGCGCAGCGCCGCCATCACGATGGCTTCGACCAAGGCGCGATCACGCGGGTCAGCAAACGTGGGCAATTGCGCCGAGAGTTCGGCTTTCAGTGAGCGGCCTTGATGCAGCACCGCGTCCAAAACACGCGCTGCGGCGATACGGGTTTGCGCGCCGCTCATGCCGAAGGCTGGCGACGTGCGTTTAGCCAGTCGGCGGCGGTGATCGCCTTGCCGCCCTCGCGTTGCAGCACGCGGATGCGCAGCGCACCGGCCGTGGTGGCGACATCGATGCCCTCGCGGCCGGTGTTGATCAGCGTGCCCGGCGTGGCATCGCCAACGGCATCAATCGCCACCGCGCCATGGATGCGCACGCGCTCGCCTTCCAGCACCGCTTCGGCCACCGGCCACGGGTTGAAGGCGCGTACTTTGCGTTCCAGCTCGATTGCTGGGCGCGCCCAATCCAATTTGGCTTCGGCCTTGTCCAGTTTGTGCGCGTAAGTCACGCCCGCTTCCGGCTGGGGCGCTGCGCTGGGCAACAGGCCCAGCCGCAACAGGCCAAGACCATCAGCCAGCACCTGCGCACCCAGCGTGGCGAGGCGATCATGCAGGCTGCCGCCGGTATCGGTATCGGTAATCGGGGTGGCGAGGCTCAACATCACCGGGCCGGTATCGAGGCCTTTCTGCATCCGCATCAGGCAGACGCCGGTTTCGCTATCGCCGGCCTCAATCGCGCGCTGGATCGGCGCGGCACCGCGCCAACGCGGCAGCAGCGAGGCATGCACATTCCAGCCGCCATGCACCGGGATATCCAGCACCGCCTGCGGCAGGATCAGGCCGTAGGCCACCACCACCAAAAGATCGGGGTTGAGTGAGCGCAGCAAGTCTTGCGCTTCGGGTGTGTTCAGCGATTCCGGCTGATGCACCGCCACATTCGAGGCCAGCGCCGCCTGCTTGACCGGCGACATCTGCACGCCTCGGCCACGCCCGGCCGGGCGATCAGGCTGAGTGAGGACGGCAGTGACACCGACTTTCTCGCGCACCGCGTGGAAGCAGGGGACGGCGAATTCCGGTGTTCCGGCAAATACGACGCGCATCGTGGCTTACGCCGCCTTCTTCTGCTTGGCCAGCTTCTTCTTGACCATCTCACGCTTGAGCGGCGATAGATAATCGACAAACAGCTTGCCATCGAGGTGATCCATCTCGTGCTGGATACAGACCGCCAGCAAGCCATCGGCCTGCATTTCAAACGGCTGACCATCGCGGCCCAGCGCCTTGACCGTGATCGCATCGGCGCGGGTGACATCGGCAAAGATGCCGGGCACCGAGAGGCAGCCTTCCTGATAGACCTGCTCGCCCTGTTTGGCGGTGATTTCCGGGTTGATGAATACCCGCGGCGCGTCGTGCTCCTCGCTGACATCAATCACCATGAAACGCTGGTGGACATCGACCTGACTGGCCGCCAGCCCAATACCCGGCGCGGCGTACATGGTCTCGAACATATCATCGAGCAAAGTCTGGAAAGCCGCCGCCGTCACCGCAGCAGCAGCAACCGGCACCGCCTTGGTGCGCAGGCGTGGGTCGGGAAATTCAAGGATCGGGAGCAGAGCCATGGCGATTTGGTCATCAAAAATGACCATCAATTCACAGAGTTGGAACGCAATTCTACCGCGATACTTGTGAATTGGCCCCCGATGTGGTCTAAATGCCTCGCTAACGGGGAATACTGGGACACCACCATGGCTGTCAAACTCAATCGTGCGGCCCACACGCTGCGCATCGCATTCATTTCCGCTGCCTTGACCGCAGTCGCCGGCATCGCCATCGCGCAGGAGTTCCGCGAAGGCCATCCGGATACTTATGTCGTCAAAAAGGGCGATACCCTCTGGGACATCTCGGCGCGCTTCCTGAAGAAGCCGTGGCTGTGGCCAGAAATCTGGCAGGCCAACCCGCAGGTCAAGAACCCGCACCTGATCTATCCCGGTGATGTACTGAGTCTGGCCTATGCCAACCGCCTGCAAGCCGGCCCGCGCACCGAGCAACCCGTACCCGGCGTGCCGCTGGCGCATATCGAGCCGTTCCTGCAGGACATGCGCGTCTACGACCGCATCGACCACCTGCCCTATGTGGTCGGCCTGGAAGATGATCGCCTGCGCGGCATCGATGGTCACGCGGTGTATGTGCGCGGTCTGGATGAGCGCGCGCAAACCGGCCAACGCTTTGCCGTGTTGCGCCCGGTGCAGCTTTACACGATGGGCATGCGCCGTGGCGACAACGGCGCGCTGACCAACCGCGCCCGTCTCGACCAAACCGGCCGCCGCACCGATTACCCGGCCGATGAGCGCACCTGGAGTGAAGTCATGCTGGCCAAGGGCGGCATGGAGAAACTCGGCTACGAAATGCGCAAGGTCAATGCTGGCGTGATTACCTTGGGCGCGGTCGGCGGCATCAAGGCCGCCACGCTGAAGCTCGACGATCACAGCAATGAGGTCCGCATTGGCGACAAGGTGGTGCCGGTGGAAAGCATTGCCTACGACCCGTATTTCATGCCGCATCCGCCCAGCCAGCAATTTGCCTATCGCAAGGCGCAGGTGCTGGCAGTGGCCGGGCGCGATACCGTTGGCGGCCCGCGCGATGTCGTCGCTTTGTCGGTCGGTGCCCGCGATGGCATCGACAACGGCACCGTGTTCTCGATCTGGCGCGTTGGCAGCAATGTGGTTGATCGGGTCAAGAGCCCGGTCCGCGATGCCGACTTGGTCAGCAGCCGCAACAAGGTGCGCCTGCCCGACGAATTTGCCGGTCACGTGATGGTGTTCCGCACCTTCGACAAGATCAGCTACGGCCTGGTGATGGACAGCACCAAGCCGACCAAGGCTGGCTATGAGCTGAAACACCCGGATTCGCCGTACTGACGGATTACTCCGACAGCAATCCGAGACGGCGCCCTAGGGCGCCGTTTTCGTTGGTCGGGCAGGCTGGTGGCATGCCGATGGATGATGCCACTGCCGCCCTGCTCCGCCTCACGCTCGCCGGGGGCGCCGTCGCCCCGCGCCGCGCCCTGCTGGATCGGCACGCGGGCGATGCCCAGCAGGCGATCCGCGCCAGCCACGCCGATTGCCTGGCCGCCGGCATGGACCCGGCGCAAATCCTGCGTTTGCGCGGCCAAGATGCCCCCACCGAGGCGATCTACGCCCGTGCCAGCGCATGGCTGGCCCAGCCGGATCGGCATCTGCTTGATTGCAACGATGGCGAAATGGCCACACTGCTGGCCGCCACTGCGAATCCGCCGCTGGCCCTGTTCGTGGCCGGGCAAGTGGACCTGCTCTGGTACCCGCAGGTCGCGATTGTCGGCAGCCGCAGCGCCAGTGCTGGCGGGCTGGATAACGCCCATGCCTTTGCCCGCGCCTTGGCCGATGCCGGCTTCGCCATCACCAGCGGCCTGGCCAGCGGTATCGACCGCGCCGCGCATCTGGGCGCACTGGGTGCCCGCGATGGCAAAACGCTGGCCGTGCTTGGCTGCGGGCCGGACCTGGCCTACCCAGCCGAAAACAGCAAATTGATGCAGATCATCGCCGAAACCGGGCTGATCGTCAGCGAATACGCGCCCGGCACGCCGCCTTTGCGCCCGCACTTCCCGGCCCGCAACCGGCTGGTCGCCGGCGTGTCACTGGGCACATTGGTGATCGAGGCCGCCGAGCGCTCCGGCGCGCTGATTACCGCCCGCCTCGCCGCCGAGGCCGGGCGCGAGGTGTTTGCCCTGCCCGGCTCGATCCACAACCCGACCTCACGTGGCTGCCACCGCCTGCTGCGCGATGGCGCCACGTTGGTGGTCACCCCGGAGGAAATCGCCGCCGAGTTGGCCCCAATGCTGGAATCGATGGGCCAAACCTTGCGCCAACAACTTGCCGCCCCCAATTCATCTCCATTGGACGAGGCGGCGGCCATCGCCCCTGACCACCACGGCTTGTGGCACGCACTGGGTCACGACCCAACCCCTATGGATACGCTGTTGACCCGGACGGGATTGACGTTGGCCGAACTCTCGCCCATGCTGCTGACGTTGGAGTTGGAAGGACGGGTAACGGTCGAGCATGGCCGCTACGCGCGCAAGTCCCCGGTAACCCGCTGACATCGGCAACCTCATTCGGCGCAAGGCGAGGACCATGAAAGAAAGCATTCTGGATGTGCTGCTGTACCTGTTCGAGCATTACTTCACCAATGAAGATGTCGAACAGCATTACCGCGACCGCGACTCCCTGCAGAAGGAATTGATGCAGGCCGGCTTCAGCCCGGCCGAGGCCAACCGCGCCTTCGACTGGTTGGAAGCACTTGATGCGCAACGCCCCTACCCGGCCACCGCCAAGCCCAACGCACCGATCCGCGTGTTCCACGGCCCGGAGCTGGACAAGCTCGATATCGAGTCACGCGGCTTCCTGCTGTTTCTCGAACAACACGGCATCCTTGACGCCGGTCAGCGCGAGTTGGTGCTGGATCGGGCGATGGCGCTGGATCAGGACGCGATCGATCTGGACGATCTGAAATGGGTGGTGCTGATGGTGCTGTTCAATCAGCCCGGTGCCGAAGCGGCCTACGCATGGATGGAAACCCAGATCTTCGGTGACGACCCCGAACCGCTGCACTAAATCAGGCGAAGACTGCACACAAAAAAGCCGGGGAATCCCCCGGCTTTTTCATTGCCATCACGTTTATGCATTAGGCAATCGCTCAGAACGGGATCTCCAACCCCGGGGCCAGTGCCAACAGGCGCTCGCGGAAATCCTGCTGGATGCGGCGCAGCGCGGCCTCGTCATTGGCCTCGAAACGCAGCACCAAGATCGGCGTGGTATTGGAGGCACGCACCAAGCCCCAGCCATCACTCCAATCGGCGCGCAGGCCATCGATGGTGGTGGAGCGGCCACCCTCAAAATCACCCATCGCCACGACTTGCTCGATGAAGGCATGCGGGTCATCCACCGGGATCTTGATCTCCGGCGTGCTGATCCCGGCCGGGATCTCGGCAAACACCGTATCGGCATCGGCATCACCAAGCGAAAGGATTTCCAGCAGGCGGGCGGCGGCATAGATGCCATCGTCGAAGCCGTACCAACGCTCCTTGAAGAAGAAGTGGCCGCTCATTTCACCGGCCAGCTCGGCATCGGTTTCGCGCATCTTGGCCTTGATGAAGGAGTGCCCGGTCTTCCACATCAGCGGGCTGCCGCCGTGACGCAACACCCACGGCATCAGCGCGCCAGTGCATTTGACGTCATACACGATCACCGCGCCCGGCTGGCGATCAAGCACATCGGCGGCAAACAGCATCAGCAGCCGATCCGGGAAGATGTTGTGCCCGGCCGGTGTCACCACGCCAAGACGATCGCCATCGCCATCGAAGGCCAGACCGATATCGGCGCCGGTGCGTTGCACGGCCTGGGTGAGGTCTTCCAAATTGTGCGGGTCGCTGGGGTCGGGATGATGGTTGGGGAAGTTGCCATCGATCTCGCAATAGAGCTGGATCACCTCCGCGCCAATCGCCTCCAGCACGCGCGGTCCAAGCTCACCGGCCGCACCGTTGCCGGCATCGACCACGACCTTGAGCGAGCGCGAAACCTGGATATCGGTGGCGATGCGATCGACATAATCCTGCGCGACATCGTGGCTTGTCAGCGAGCCCGGCACCTCGGCGCGATGCAGGCGGCCTTCGACAATGCGCGCGTACAGCGCGGTGATCGCATCGCCAGACAGCGTCTCGCCACCAATCACGATCTTGAAGCCGTTGTAATCCGGCGGATTGTGACTGCCGGTCACTGCAACGCAAGAGCCGGCGCGCAGATGGTAGGCGGCAAAATACACCAGCGGGGTCGGCGCCAGGCCGATATCGGTAACCCGGCAACCGGCCTGGATCAGGCCTTCGATCAAGGCACCGGCAAGTTCGGGGCCGGACAAGCGGCCATCGCGGCCAACCACGATGTCGTGCAGGCCCTGCTCCTGCATCTGCGAGCCGATGGCACGGCCAATCATGCGCGCGACATCGGCATTCAAGCCTTTGCCGACCACACCGCGGATGTCGTAGGCGCGGAACATGCCAGCATCGAGTTGGTTGATATCAAAAGCGGTCGAGGACATGGCATCTGCCTTGGCAATGGAGGTGTTGTTCGGGGCCGCGGCAATGGCGGCATTGCTGTCGGCCGCAAGCGGCGGCGCATCACTGGCCTCGGCGGCGGCCAGCTCATCAAGTGTGAGCGCGTGCTCCAGCGCCGCGTTTTCCGGCGGCACCTGCCTGCGGCGGCGCGACCACACCAGCACCGCGCCTGCGCCGATCAAGGCCAGCACGCCGATCAGCAGGGAGCCCAGCGTTCCCAAGTCAAACATGTCGGTTTCGGCCACCGGCGCGCCGGCGGCGATGCGCAAATCCGTTTCGCTGATTTTGGCGGCACGCGATTCGGCCACATCGGCCAGGCTGCGATCACCGCGCTCGATCAAATTGGTGCTGCCCTGACGCAACGCCAGATAGCCCTGACCGGCCGATGCGGTACCAATCCGATCAAGCAAGGGCTGCACCGGCATCGATACCAGCGCGACCTGCCCATGCTCAAGCGGCAGGCCGATCATCACCGATTTGCCATCGCCAACCACCCCTACCCGCATCACCGGCGTCCCCTCGGCCAGCACCGCCTCGACCACCGCCAAACGGCTGTAACCGGCACCCGGCAGGGCATCATAGTGCGCTTGCAGATCGGCGGAATACACCCGCACCTCATCGGCCTTGGGCAAGGCTTGCGCCAGCGATTGCTCGATCGCCAGACTGTCACCTGCGGCCAGTGGCGCTTTCAGCTCCGGCCCGGATACCGCCTGCACAACCTCGGCACGGACATCATGCAGGTAGCGCCCGGCATCGCTTGCGATCCGATCGCGCTCGAAGAACAGCGATTTCTCTGCGGCTCCGGCCCACCACTGGCGCACCCCGGAGCTGACGAATACCAGCCCGATGATCAACAGCAGCACCGCCAGCAGCGGCCCCGCCTTTTCAAGGCTGCCCAATTCAAGCTTGGGCAGTTGGATTTTGTCTTTCACGCTTGGCCCCCTATCGCGTGCCGGTATGACCAAAGCCACCCGCGCCGCGCGCCGTCGTTGCAAATTCGTCCACCACCTGCATGGTCGCACGCACTACCGGCATCAACACCAGTTGGGCGATGCGATCCCCCGGCTCAATCGTATGCGGTGCGCGCCCGCGATTCCACACCGAGATCATCAACGGCCCCAGATAGTCGGCATCAATCAGCCCGGTGCCATTGCCCAGCACGATGCCCTGTTTATGCCCCAACCCGGAGCGCGGCAGGATGACGGCGCACAGGCCGGGGTCGGCAATATGGATGCTGATGCCGGACGGCAACAGGGCGGTATCGCCGGGCACGAGTGTGAGGGGCGCATCGATCGCGGCGCGCAGATCCATCCCGGCGCTGGCCTCGGTGGCGTAGTGCGGCAGCGGCCATTCGGCGCCGATGCGGCTATCGAGAATCTTCATTTGCAGAGCGTGTTGCATCGTTCAGCGCCTTGTTTCGATCAAATCCAGAAGTTGTCGGGCAATATCAGGTTTCGCCGCCGGCCCCAGCGCCGCCTCACCATCGGCCCAATACACGGCCAGCGCATTGTCATCCGATTCAAAACCGCTGCCGGCAATGCCCACCCGGTTGGCGCAAATCATGTCAGCCCGCTTGGCCTGCAATTTGCCGCGCGCATAGTGCTCGATGTCGTGGGTTTCGGCGGCGAACCCGATGACCAAGCCCGGCCGTTCGGTGTGCGCGGCAACATCGGCCAGGATGTCGCGGGTGCGTACCAGGGTGAGTTCCAAAGTCTCGCGCCCCGGCGTTTTTTTAAGCTTGGCGGTGGAAAATGCCTGCGGGGTGAAATCGGCCACCGCCGCCGCACCGATATAGATATCCGCCGGCAAGGCCGCGATCACCGCCGCATGCATTTCAGCTGCGCTGCGCACATCGAGGCGCGTGACACCGATTGGCGTCGGCAAATGCACCGGGCCGGCAATCAATACCACCTCGGCCCCGCGCGCGGCGGCTTCGGCGGCGATGGCAAAACCCATCTTGCCGCTGCTGCGATTGCCCAAGAAGCGCGCCGGGTCGATGTCCTCATAGGTCGGCCCGGCACTGACCACGATGCGCCTTGCGGCCAATGTCATGCCGCTGCCTCGGCCAAGGCGGCGACGATTTCATCCGGCTCGCTCATCCGCCCCGGCCCGGTTTCGCCACAGGCCTGCGCGCCTTCGCCCGGGCCAATCACCGTCACGCCGCGTGTGCGCAAGGTATCGATATTGGCCTGCGTGGCCGGGTGCAGCCACATCCGGTGGTTCATCGCCGGGGCGACAAAGATCGGCGCGCTGCTGGCAAGGCAGAGTGTTGCGACCAGATCATCGGCCAGCCCGTGCGCCAGCTTGGCCAACGTATTGGCGGTAGCCGGCGCAATCACGATCAGTGCCGGCCAGCGCGCCAGCTCGATATGGCCCATCGCGGCTTCGGCGGCGGCATCCCACAGGCTGTCTCGCACCGGCTTGCCGGTCAACGCCTGAAACGTGGTGGCAGCGATGAAATGGGCGGCGGATTCGGTCATCGCCACTTGCACCTCGGCACCGGCCCGGCCCAACTGGCGCACCAATTCCGCCGCCTTGTAAGCGGCCACGCCGCCGCAGACGCAGACCAGCACACGCTTGCCTTGCAGGACGTTGGAAATACTCACGGCGAAGGGTTTCCCGACATCAAATCAGGCGGCCAGCTTACCCGATAGCGGCGATTTCCTGATTATCTCGGCCTGCCACACGGGCGATGCTGCAAGCCAAGCCCCACATCGACCACCGCCATGCGCATCCACGATTGGCCCGCCGAAGAACGCCCGCGCGAAAAGCTATTGAAGCGCGGCACTGCCGCCTTGTCGGATGCCGAACTGCTGGCGATCTTTCTCGGCTCCGGCCTGCGCGGGCAGGATGCGGTCAGCACCTCGCGCCAGTTGCTGATCGATCATGGCCCGCTGCGCCCCTTGCTGGAGCTAAGCGCCAACCAGCTGGCCAAATTGCCGGGCTTAGGCCCCGCCCGCGCCTGCATCCTGGCCGCCGCACTGGAGCTGGGCAACCGGGTGCTCGCCGCCGAACTGGCACGCGGCGCGCTGCTCACCCAGCCAAGCGCCGCTGGCAAATACTTTGGCCAACGCCTGCGCCATCGCCCGCACGAGGTATTCGCCGTGTTGTTTCTCGATTCGCGCCATCGCGCACTGGCGTTCGAGGAAATGTTCAGCGGCACCTTGGATGGCAGCGAGGTGCATCCGCGCGAAGTGGTGCGCCGCGCCTTGGCGCATAACGCCGCCTCGGTGATCGTCGGCCACAACCATCCCAGCGGCGACCCAACCCCCAGCCAAGCCGACCGCCGCGTGACCCAGCAACTCAAACAAGCCTTGAATCTGGTCGATATCCAGTTGCTTGACCACATCGTGGTGGCGGATGGGCCGCCGGTCTCGATGGCGCAGCGCGGCTTGGTGTGATCCCCGGGCGCGGCCCTGCCTTAAACTATGCCACCGCAATACCGCATCGAAGCGTCACGTGAAAGCCCAACTCAAGGCCTTGGTTGACCAAGGCATCGCCGCCCTGCAGCACAATGGCAGCCTGCCCGCTGATATCGCCACGCCTGATTTCGTTATCGAGCGGCCGCGCGATACGAACCACGGCGATTTCTCCAGCAATGCGGCGATGACGCTGGCCAAGGCCGCGCGCAGCAACCCGCGTGCGCTGGCGCAGGCATTGGTCGATGCCCTGCCGGAAAACCCCGCCATCGCCAAGGTCGAAATCGCTGGGCCGGGCTTTATCAACTTTCATCTGGCACCGGCGGCTTGGCAGGAGGTGGTGCGCACTATCCATGCCAGCGGTGCCGCTTTTGGCCGCAACCAAAGCGGCGGCGGCCAAACCGTGGGCGTTGAATACGTCTCGGCCAACCCCACCGGCCCGCTGCATGTCGGCCACGGCCGCGCGGCGGCGATTGGTGATTCCATCGCCCGGGTGCTGGCCGCCAACGGCTGGCAGGTGATCCGCGAGTTTTATTACAACGATGCCGGCGTGCAGATCGAGAACCTGGCGCGCTCGGTCAAGGCGCGCATCGATGGCTACAAGCCCGGTGATGCCAGCTGGCCGGCCGATGCCTATAACGGGGATTACATCGCCGATGTGGCTGATAGCTATCTGCGTGGCGATAGCGTTGAGCTGGATGGCGAAACCCTTATCGGCGGCAAAAACCCCGATGATCTTGATGCCATCCGCCGTTTCGCCGTCGCCTATCTGCGCCGCGAGCAGAATGCCGACCTTGCCGCCTACGCGGTCGCCTTCGATAACTACTTTCTCGAATCCTCGCTGTATGCCGATGGCAAGGTTGAAGAAACCATCGCTGAGCTGACCAAACACGGCCATACCTACGAGGAAGGCGGCGCGCTCTGGCTGCGCAGCACCGATTTTGGTGATGACAAAGACCGGGTGATGCGCAAATCCGATGGCAGCTATACCTACTTTCTGCCGGATGTCGCCTATCACCGCAACAAATGGCAACGCGGCTGGCAGCGCGCGATCACCGAGCTGGGTGCCGACCATCACGGCTCACTGGCCCGCGTGCGCGCCGGCTTGCAGGCGCTGGATGCCGGCATCCCCAAGGGCTACCCGGATTACGTGCTGCACCAAATGGTGACGGTGATGCGCGGCGGCGAAGAAGTAAAGCTATCCAAACGCGCCGGCAGTTATCTGACCCTGCGCGATTTGATCGACGAAGCCGGCAAGGATGCGACGCGCTGGTTCTTGATCGCGCGCAAGCCTGATTCCCAGCTCACCTTCGATATCGATCTGGCCCGCTCGCAGTCCAACGACAACCCGGTGTTCTACGTGCAATATGCCCACGCCCGCGTGCATAGCCTGCTGCGCCAGGCGGCGGAAAAGGGCTACGCGGTGGATATCGATAACGGCCTAGCGCATCTCGACATGCTGGGCGATGAATCCAGCCAAGCGTTGATGATTGAGCTTTCGCGCTACCCGGAAGTCGTCGAAAACGCGGCAGTCACGCTGGAGCCACACGCCATTGCGCAATATCTGCGTGAGCTGGCCACCGCCTTCCACACCGCCTACCACGCACAAGCGGTGCTGGTGGATGAGCGCAACGAACGCGATGCCCGCTTGGCGCTATCCACCGCCACCGCCACCGTGCTTAAAAACGGCATGGATTTGTTGGGCGTATCCGCGCCTGAAAAGATGTAAGCAGGAGAGTCAGATGGCCGCACGACGCGGAAAATCCCAAGCCCGCCGCAGCGGTGGGCGCAACAACGGGCTGCCGGGCTGGGCATGGCTGGTGATCGGCGTATTGCTCGCCGTCGTGGTGATCTTGGCCGCGCCGCGCTTCATGGGCGAAAAGAGCGGCGATAGCAGCTTCTTCCGCATCGGCCCGCAGCCCAACCCGGATGCACAGCCGCAGGGCAGCGCCGAAACCGATGGCAGCTTCGACCCGGCCAGCACCGTGCAACCCGCGAACACCGCCAGCAGCACGGCCAAACCGCCGACCGAGACAGAAAAGCCGCGCGGCTTCGATTTCTACGAAGTGCTGCCCGGCGAAGAAGTGGCGATGACCGACGCCCAACTCGCCGCCATCCAGCGCGAGGAAGCCCGCCGCCGCGCCAGTGCCGATGCCGCCGCCAAGGCCGCCACTATGGATGCCGCAAGCCAAGCCGCCGATGCGCAGGCACGAGC
>JAUNTK010000157.1 GCA_030538735.1 Pseudomonadota bacterium | reverse complement strand
CTGCTTTTTTCACGGCTGTCTGCTTGGCCACGGCCTTCTTCGCCGGGGCTTTCTTGCTGGCCGCTTTCTTCGCCGCCACCTTGCGTGCCGCCGCTTTTTTGGCCGGGCTACGCGGGCGGGCTACCGGGTGTTGCGGGGCATCGGCACGCGCCGCCGGTGCGGCTTCTTCACCGCGCTGCATGCGCCGCACGATGCGTTCCAGCTCGGCAATCTTGCGATGCGCGGCTTCGATCTCGGTGCGGGTCGGGATGCCAACCATCGCGCTGGCATTCTCGATTTCGCGCTGCACGTCTTGGCGCAGCCGCATCTGCGCATTGATCATCGCGCCATACACCTCGCGATAATCCGGCGATAGCGCCATCTCCGAGAACGCATCCTCGGCGGCATCGATCCATAGATCGAACAAGGCGCGGCCACTGGTGATTTCACTGCCCGGCAGTTCGTGTTCGGCCAACTTGGCCTCGAAGTTTTTATAGGCTTGCTGCGCGTTCTGCGCCAGCGCCGCGTTATGCGCCGATACGCTGTCTTGGTAATCCAACTGGGCCTGCATCAGCTTTTGCAGGCGCTCTTGATGCTCGCGCGCCAAACCCATGGTCGGCAGGCCCAGCATGCTTTTGGCCTCGGTACGCCAGTCGGCCAACATTGGCTGCACCGCCTCGTACCATTGCTCGAAGCCATGCGCCTGCGGCGACTGCATGGCGCGGAACATCTCCAGCCAAGCGCCTTCGCCGTTTTGCTCCAGCAATTCCTTCCATTTGCCGGCGATTTCCGCCGCGCTCATGCCCTGCCCGGCCACTTGTGCGGCCAATTGCTGCATGCGGCCATACCAATCACCGGCCTGCGCCTGAAAGCGGCCCAGCGTGTCATTGAGTGTGCTGCCAAGATCGGGCTGGCGCGGTTGCTGCGCGCCCATCGCCATCGCCATGCGGCTCCACTGCGCCAGCATGTCTTGCCAGCCGCCCATGCCGGGCATGGCCTGCGCCGCGCCAAAACCGGGCGCTGCAAATGCCGGTGCGCCAAAGCCCGGCATGCTGAAGCCGGCCGCGCCGAAACCCGGTGCCTGCGCGAAGGCAGGCGTGCCACCGGCGCTTGCCGCTTGGCGCATCATTTCATTCCAGCCCGTCCAATACTGCCGCGCCAGTGCGTCGAAATCGCCCGGCCAATTCGCTTGATTTGCCATACATCCTCCCGGTTTGGCTCGATCCTAGCACGCAGCCAAGGCAGCAATATGGCGGCGCTGGTAGCGGCCGTCACGGCTTTGGGATGCGCAAGGTCTTGCTGATCATCAACGAGCCGGAAACAGCGAACATCAGCACCAGCGGGTGGAATTGCCACGGCCCGAGCTTGATGACGCCAAACCACAGATCCTCACCGATTGCGCCTTGCATGGTGGCGATGGCGAGGATCACCACCAGAAACATGCTGGTCGGGATCGGCGTGCCTTCAAAGTATTTGACCTTGCCCTCGTCGCCCGATAATTGCTCGGCCGTGACGTTATAGCGCGCCAGCCGCGATACGCCGCAGCCGACGAAATAACTCAGCACGATCCAATCCCAGCCGCCCTGCATGCCGCAGGCGTAGGCCAGCGCGGCCGGTGCCACGCCAAACGAAATCACATCGGCCAGCGAATCCAATTCCCGGCCAAGGGTGGAGGAGACTTTGCGCCAGCGGGCGATGCGGCCATCAAGCGCATCGAAGATGAAGGCCAGCGGGATCAACGCCATGCCGATCAACAAATCGCGCACCACGCCATCTTGCAAAAAGCGCATCGCGGCGAAGATCGCGCCGGTGCCGCAGAAGGCATTGGCCAGCGTGAACCAATCGGCCAGATGGAAATCGCGCAGCATGGAAAAATGACGTGGTTTCATCGATCGCTATCCGTGGTCGGTATGGCGAGCATAATCGCGAATCAGGCACAATGGCCGCCCCATCCCGCACCGCACGCAATGAAGATCGACCCCGCCCGCATCCGCCAACTACGCGAACAACGCGCTTGGTCGCAGGAGCAACTGGCCGAAATCGCCGGGATCAATGTGCGCACCCTGCAACGGATCGAATCCAGCGGTGGTGGCTCGCCGGATACCCGCATGGCGTTGGCCGCGGCATTGCAGGTGACGCCCGCCGAACTGGCCGAAGCCGTGCCGGCCGCCCAGCAGGACGAGGCGACCGTACCCGCAGCAACATCGGCGCATCCGCAATGGGCGATTTTCATTGTGCTGCTGGCGATCCTATTCGCGTTGATGCTGATCTTCGGCTACCTATTCGGCCGTGATATGGCGCACAAAAATCGCCGTGCAGAAGAGCGCGCAGCCGCCGAACAGGCCGCTAAAGCACACGAATCCACCACTATGCCTGCGGCAGATTCCCGGCAAACCCCCGACAAGACCCCGCCAGAAGCACCCGTAAGCGATTGATTTTATTTGCTTGTCGCGTATTTGCCGGGCGCGTGCCGTGGTTCTGGCACGGCCACCTCGGGATTCTATTGGCTCACCCACCACAGGAGCCAACCATGCAAGACAACAACACCCCGCGCATCGCTTCTTCGTCGGGCGAGACCGCGCCTGAGAACACCCCCACCTGCGAGCTATCCAAGTCAACGGAAATCGCCCTGATCGGTTTCGGCCTGTTCTTGGTCTTTGCTGTATGCCTATCGGCGGGCTACACATTCGGCAAGGATTTGGCCATCAAGCACAACTATCAGGATTGCGTGGCCGAAGGCCGCAGCGATTGCAACCGCCGATAACACGCTGGTCAATCGCGGGCTTCAACCCTTCGCTCACGCGGGTTGAAGCCCGACCTGCAAAACTTCCCCCCAGCACGAGGTATCGATATGCCTAGCCTTGTATGTATTGTTGCGGCTGCGCTGACAACGCTTATTTCGTAACATTTTGCCGCCCAACAAAAAACGGCGAGCCACCCGGCCCGCCGTTTTTCTTATTTCGCGCTGGGTGGCGGCTTATCAGCCTTCCACCACGCCCTCGCCTTCTTCAACCGCCTTCATCGACAGGCGGATACGGCCTTGCTTGTCCACTTCCAGCACCTTGACCTTGACGATATCGCCTTCCTTGAGCTTGTCGCTGACTTTCTCGACGCGCTCGTTGGAGATTTGCGAAACGTGCACCAAGCCATCCTTGCCCGGCAGGATGGTCACGAACGCGCCGAAATCCATGATCTTGGCGACCTTGCCTTCGTAGATCACGCCCGGCTCGACGTCCGAGGTGATCTGCTCGATGCGGGCCTTGGCGGCCATCGCAGCGGCATTGTTGACCGAGGCAATGGTGATGGTGCCATCGTCTTGGATATCGATCTGGGTGCCGGTTTCTTTGGTGATGCCCTGAATGGTGGCACCGCCTTTGCCGATCACTTCGCGGATCTTGTCCGGGTGGATCTTGATGGTCAACAGGCGCGGGGCGAACTCGGAGAGTTCTTGGCGCGGCGTGGTCATCGCCTTGGCCATTTCGCCCAAGATATGCAGGCGGCCGCCCTTGGCTTGGGCCAATGCCACCTTCATGATTTCTTCGGTGATGCCTTGGATCTTGATATCCATCTGCAGCGCGGTGATGCCGTTTTCAGAACCGGCTACCTTGAAATCCATATCGCCCAGATGGTCTTCATCGCCGAGGATGTCCGACAGCACCACAAAGCGCTCGCCTTCCTTGACCAGACCCATGGCGATACCCGCCACCGGGGCCTTGACCGGCACGCCAGCATCCATCAGCGCAAGCGATGAACCGCAGACCGAGGCCATCGACGAAGAACCATTCGATTCGGTGATTTCCGAGACCACACGCACGGTGTAGGGGAAAGCTTCGATCGAGGGCATCATCGCCAGCACGCCGCGCTTGGCGAGGCGGCCGTGGCCGATTTCGCGGC
>JAUNTK010000156.1 GCA_030538735.1 Pseudomonadota bacterium | reverse complement strand
AACAATTTCAAGTCGCCGATGGCTTGCGTAGGGGGCGGTTGCGGGGACGAGCAAGATTCGCTGAACAGCAAAAATGGCTGTCCGACCGAACATCCCGTGTGGCTACCGAGCATGGAGCACATCGGGTTGCGCTCGACGTGAGGGGCTGAAGTGCGGTTGCCTGTTCGGTATGATTGATGATGAGCCGATGCCGCGTAACCCCGCGCCAGCAAAGGACCTGTTTTTCTGACGGTAAAAGCGACGGTAGAGGTTCATGTCGATCAACGCCAATCCCTTTAACCACGCGGGCTTGCGAGACCTGTTGATGATCGAGTGGGAGTAACCGCTACCGGCTTTCGTAGTCAGTGTGAGTGGCAGCCGCAGTCGGCAAACAGAATCGCCGCCCCGCCCAGCTTCACGGGGCAGGGCGGGCGACATGCAAGCGCAGGATCCGCCGCAATTCGATGATCGCTTGCGGGCTTTCCTGCACGCTGTGGCCGGAGCCGATCACGATCTCGGAATCGGCGTCTTGCAGATGCGCGCTGGTGTAGGGCACCAGTCCGTCGCTGCTTTTTTCCAGCGCGCCGTCGGGCTTGTTGCGGGCGATGATGCTGTGGAAGGGAAGCCCGGGGCGCGGTCGAAGATCGCGGGTGGCCAGTATCACTGTGGAATCATCGGCCAGTTCTTGCAGGCCGCTACGCGGGCGGGTGAGTTCGGCCACGGTGCGATCCGCCGGGTCAAGGCCGATCTCCTGGACGATCTGGCCGGCACGGGCAAGCGTGGTGGCCGGCAGCCAGACCAAGGCATTGAGCAGGCCGACGGCGCGGCCACGCGCGACATCCGTGCCACGATGCGGTGCGGCGATGAATACCGCGCGCGCGACCTGTGGCATCGGTGACCAGTGCACCAACTGCTGCAGTTCCGAGTTGTTTTCAAGCTGGCGCTTGATTTCTGCGTTGTCCGCCCATGCCGCCGGCAACAGGCGATCCAGCAAATCAGGATCCGGCTCCGAAACCAGCAGGCGCGCCAGAATGCCGCCCATGCTGTGCCCGATCAGCACCGCATCGTGACTGGCGCGGGCCTGCTGTAGCGGATCGAAGGCGGCAAACGTGGCATTCAGCGCAGTATCGATTTGCAGGCGGCTGACCAGGAGCGGCATCCGGGTGGGATAGACCACGACCCAGATCTGATAGTTCTGCCGCAATTCGCGGTCCCCCATCACATCGTTGGCCAGATCGATCCATGCTTGCTGGTTGCTGGCCAGTCCATGCACCAGAACCAGCACCCGGCGCGATGGGTCATACGGATCAAGCATGAATATCTGCGGGGCCTGCTCGTTCTGACCGGCGCGGCCAAGCAGGCCGGCCAAACCTGCACGGGTAAGTGGCGAGCGCGATAGCCACAAGCCATAGGCGGCGGAAAAATTGGCGGCCAGTGGTACTTCGCGGCCTGCCAGCGTGGTCTGCGATGCGCGTCGGGCATCGAATACCTCGAACATGGCCTCGCTGCCACGCGCTATTTCATCGGCATTGTCACCGCTGAACCACAGCACCACGCTGACCGGGCGATAGTCGAGCTGCCGATAGGGCGGGTCGTCATCGCCTGCAACCGGCTGGGCGAATACCGCCACAAATTCGGCACCAAAACCATCGCGGCGATAACTGTGGCGCAAGCCGCTGAACTCCAGGCTGGAGGCATCGATCAACTCATCCGGGAGTTTCATCTGGTCGAGGTTGGCGTACTGCCATTGCAGGCGCTGGCCGTCATCCAGATGCAGATCATGGATGCTTGGGTCATGTCGGCGATGGGCATACAGTTGGCTGACCAGCTCGCGCACCGCAGCGTTGTAAAACTGGCGCACCTGGCCCTGACGCCGCTCGAAAGCCCGTTGCGCCGGGGCGCTCTCACCAAAAAAAAGATACAGATAGGCATGCCGCGCGCCGCGGGTCAGCCGTGACAGGCGCAGCTCATGGCAGGCCGCGTCGTTGGCCTTGCATTTGAGCTGCAGTGCATTGCCCAGATACAACTCGGACAAGGCGGCATGGATCGCATCCCGGCCCAGCACGTCCTCGACCTCGCCGAAGGCGGTGGCGCAAACATCGGGATCACGCAGACATTGCTCCGATACGTGGCCGATGCTGGTCAGGCTGGCTGCTGTATCGGCGCTTGCGTTGTGCGATGTGACGATGCTCAAGCCATGCTTGGCCGAGGCCGCGGGCCGCGCCTTGATCGATACCGATACGCAGCCCGAAAGCACAGCCAGCAACACGACGGCCAACATCGCCCTGACAAGGATCGCCTGCCCGGGCAGCCCGCCGTGCGCAACGCGCCTCGGTACTGAATTGTCATCAGCCCGGGCGCGTTGTGCGGGGCACACAGGGCTCAGGGCGCGAAAAATGCCCGCATGTGTTCTGCGAAAGCGTCGTCGTTCATGCTGGTTCGCTCGTTGATCCATGCCTTGGCATCCTCGCCCACCACATAGCGCAACTTATCCGATCCATCGGTGGCGGCCTGATAGATGGTCTCGGCCACTTGTTCGGCCGGGGCCAGATTGTCGTACATCCGGGCGAAGCGGGCGTTGAAGGCCGCCACGTAATCATCGTAGTCGCCGAGCGCCGGGCTGCTGGCGTATTTCTCGGTGGATACCGCATGGAAACCGGTGGCGACACCGCCGGGCTCGACCAATTTGACGCTGATGTTCTGTGATTTCAGCTCGTAGGAGACAGCCTCGGAAAAGCCTTCCAGCGCGAATTTGGAGGCGACATACATTGAGATCAGCGGGATACCGACCCGCCCGCCGGCCGAGCTGACATTGATGATGGCGCCGCCCTTGTTGCTGCGGAAATGCGGCAGCAGCGCACGCATGACATTCATCGTGCCGAATACATTGGTATCGAATTGCTGTTGGATCTGCGCGGGCGTGATGGCCTCAAACAGCCCGTACTGGCCAAAGCCGGCATTGTTGACCAACAGATCGATCTTGCCGAAAGTGGCGATCGCGCTTTTTACGGCCGTATCGATGCTGGCCGGCTCGCGGATATCCAACCGGGCGCGCACGATGTTTGCTGCGTCGGGCAGCTTGACCTGCTCGGCGGGATCGATCATGGTGGCGATCACATTCCAGCCCTTGTCGGCAAACAGCCGGGCGGCAGCCAGGCCAATCCCGCTGGATGTGCCGGTAATCAAGACGGTTTTGTTCATTGCGATGTGTCCTTGGTTGTCGGGTTCAAAATTTTTCGCGCCTGCCAGCATTGACAGCGCATCGAAAATCCACTCACTCAGTGCGTTTCGAGATAGTCGAAATACACATCGTTGTCGGCGGGCAGGGCATCAAGTGCCGACAACATCGGGGCAAGATCCTGCTCGCCGAGGCAACGCGATCCCTGCTGATGCGCTTCGATCGAAGCCCATTTTTCGCGCAGCACGAAGCGCCCCTGATTGCCGTGTTCGCGCAGCACTTCCACGTCGTCGCAGCCGGGGATGCGGCGCAATTTATCGGCCAGCTCGCGTAGTGCGGTTTCCAGCGCAGCGGCTTTGCCTGTGCCGGCCTGCATTATGAAATGTCGGGCAACACTCATTGCTCTGTCTCCTGTTTGGGGTGGGGTGCGTTTGCGCCGGCCGCGACGAAAGCGGTCAGCTGTTTGATCATCCGCTTGAGCTCGGCACTGTCCGATGCCAGTGTCTTGAAACCCTTCAGGGCGGTACTCATCATGTGGGCAATATCCGGGAGGTCATCGTGCGCATCGGTGGGCCAAACCGGCGTCAGCAGCTCGATCAGGAAGTCTTCCAACACCGGATAGCTTTGCCGGACTGCATCGAAATCGGGATTGAACAAATCCCGAGCATCCGGGTTGGCGCGCGCCAGCTCGAACCCCGTCACCGCCCACTGGTTGCAAGCGAAACAAAGCCGCTCGGC
>JAUNTK010000022.1 GCA_030538735.1 Pseudomonadota bacterium | reverse complement strand
GCGGGCCGTTTGTTTGGACGAGTGCAAACACTCGATTACAGCGATGCCCACCACATCCGGATCTCGTGCCATAGGCGCTTGAAGAAGCCGCCGGGCTCCACCGCTTCCAATGCCACCAACGGGGCCGTGGCGATCACCTTGTCATCGAGCGTGACCTTGACCGTACCGATCTGCTGGCCTTTTTCAATCGGCGCTTGCAGCGTCTTCGGCACATCCATGCTGGATTTCATTTGCGGGTAGCGGCCACGCGGCAGGCTGACAATCAGCGGCTGCGCAACGCCCAACTTCACCTCATCAACCTGCCCCTTCCACACTTTCTGGCTGGCAATTTCCTTGTCAGCGTCATACAGGCGATGGCTTTCGTAGAAGCGAAACCCCCAGTTCAACAATGCCTGCGAATCAACCGCACGTTGTTCTTCGCTGGCACCGCCAAGAATCACGCTAACCAAACGCTGGTCGCCGCGCTTGGCCGAGGCCAGCAAGCAATAACCCGCCGCCGAGGTGTGGCCGGTCTTGATGCCATCCACCGAGTTATCGCGCCACAGCAGCAGGTTACGATTGGGCTGGGTGATCGGGCCGACGGTGTATTCCTTGATGCTGTTATAGCTATAAGCCTCGGGGAAATCGCGCGCCAGCGCACGGCCTAGCAAGGCCAGATCATGCGCACTGGAGAGATGGCCCTCGGCCGGCAAGCCGGTGGCGTTGGCGAAGTGGCTGTTGTTCATGCCCAATTGCTGGGCGTAGCTGTTCATCAGGCTGGCGAAGGCTTCTTCGCTGCCGGCGACGTGCTCGGCCAGCGCGATCGCGGCATCGTTGCCGGATTGCACCACCATGCCTTTTTCCATCTCGATCAACGGCGCGCTGCTATTGACCTCAAAGCCGCTATAGCTGCCATCGGTACCGGCACCGCCCTTGCGCCATGCATTTTCGGTCATTCGCACCGGCTCATCCGGCTTCAGATGGCCCTTGGCCATTTCGGCGGCGATGACATAACTGGTCATCACCTTGGTGATGCTGGCCGGCTCAAGTTGCTGGTCGATATTTTCGCCGGCCAGCACTTCGCCGCTGGCGGCATCCATCACCAGCCATGCCTTGGAAACGCGCGGCACGGGCGCGGGCGGGATCGGCACCGCGCCACTGGCAACGGCCGCAGGTGGGGCCGGCGGGTTGGCCGCGGTCTGGGCCACCGCCAGACCGATAAACGCAGTGGCGAGCGCGGCGGGAGCCAGCGTGACAAACAGGGAGGCAATCGGTTTCATGGGCAATCAATCATGGCCGCGGCGGCGGCGGGTAAACGAAGAGGGAAAATCATTGGCGCACGACGGCCGGCTGGCCAAAGCCCAGCCCGGTGATTTGCGCCGCCAGTTGCGACGTGGCGGATTCTGCCAATGGCCCAACCCGCAAACGCCAGATGCGCCGACCATCGACCGTGGCATCCAGCAAACGGGCACCCGGCACCCCGGCTTGTTGCAGCAGGCCCAGCGCACGGCGGGCATTATCCACGCTGGCGAAACTGGCGACTTGCAATTCAACCGCCGGGCCGCGCGCCGGGGATTGCGCGCTGGCGTTGGCAACCGCGGCGGCGTTGACCAGCGCCGGGTCAGGCTTGCCGGCCACGCCAGTGGCGATGCGGATTTGGCGCTGGCGCATCCACGCATCAAACTGGTCGGCGCTCATCGGCCGGCCATCCTGAAACATGTCGAAGCGGTTTTCGCCGGTCACCGGATTGCCGGTAGCGACGGCCGCCGTATTGGCCTGCGCCAACTGGGTGGGGCCACCGGCCTTAGCCGGGTCCAGCGCACGTACTTCGACATTGGCAGTACCGGCCTCGCGGAAACCCAACTTCACCGCAGCGGCATAGCTCAGGTCGATCAGCCGATCGGAATGAAATGGGCCGCGATCATTGACCCGCACCACCACCGATTTGCCGTTGTCGAGATTGGTGATCCGGGCAAAACTCGGCAGCGGCAGATTGCGATGCGCGGCGCTGAAGGCGTACATGTCGTACACCTCCTGATTGGAGGTGCGACGGCCGTGGAATTTGTTGCCGTAGTACGAAGCGCGGCCACGTTCGACGTAGCCGCTGTGATCGTCCAGCACCGTGTAGGACTTGCCGAGCACGCTATATGGCGAGCGATTGCCGATCCGCGAACGCGGCAGATGCACCACGTCCGGCTCCGGGATCGCATCGACATTGGGGATGTAATCGGGCACGGTATCCCTGACACCCGGCGCATACAGGCCACCGGCGACGTAATCGCCACGCTTGGACAAATCCTCTTGTGCTGGCGCATAGGGCGATACCCGTGGCGATTTCGCCACATGGCTCTTCGGGCTTTGCACCGGCTTGGCCTCAGCCGGGCCGGCGGTTTTCTTCGGCGCACTGCCACAGGCCGCCAGCAACACGCTGGCCGCCATCACTAGGTGGAAGCGCCAAACACTCATCCGCGATCAACCCCGGCGCGGATCGCCTCGGCCAACTGGTGCACCGCCAACGAATACATCGGCGAGCGGTTGTAGCGGGTAATCACGTAGAAATTGCCGTAGCCGATCCAGTATTCGCGGCCGGCATCGCCCTCGAAATTGATCACCGTCGCACCCTCACGCACCGGCTGGCCGCGCAGCGGCCGGTAGCCACGCGCCTCCAACTGGGCCAGCGTATGCACCGGGTCGATCACCTCCGGCACCCACTCCGGCAGGTTCGGGTCTTTCTCGGCCTGGGCAACCACCGGCTGGCCACGTTGCCAGCCATGCACCACAAAATAATTGGCGATCGAGGCGAATACATCGGGCTTGTGGGTCAACAAATCGCGCTGACCATCGGCATCGCCATCGGCCGCCCACAAGCGGTAGCTCGATGGCATGAACTGGCCCATGCCCATCGCACCGGCATAGCTGCCCTTGATCGCGGTGATATCGAGCTGCGGCTCGGCCTTCTGCAAGGCAAACAATTGGGCCAACTCACCGGCAAAAAACGGCGCGCGGCGCGGGTAATCGAAGGCCAACGTGTAGAGCGCATCCAGCACCCGGTAGCTGCCCATATTGCGGCCGTATTGGGTCTCGACACCGATGATGGCGACGATGTATTCGGCTGGCACCCCGCTATCGCGGGCGATACGATCCAGCGCCTCCCGGTTCTCGCGGTAAAACGCCACGCCGCCATTGATGCGGGCATCGTTGATGAAGATCGGCCGGTAATCCTTCCACGGCCGCACCGCCTCGGCCGGCCGCGAAATGATCTCGACAATGCGCGGCTGCGCCTTGGCCTGGGCCAGAATCGAGCGGATATAGGCCGGGTCAACGCCGTAGGTCTTCGCCGTGTATTCGACAAAGTTGGCCTCGCGCTGGGCACGCGGGATCGCCGGATCAACCACGTTCTGCGGCGCGACCGGGCGCTCTGGCGGCTGGCTTGGCAAGGCCACGCTATCGCTGCGTGGGGCCGTGGCTGGCTCGGGCACAGTGCCTGCACTGGCGGCGGAAGGTGGCGGGGGCGCATTGGTCGCACAGGCGGCCAAGGCGAGCGGCAAAGTGAGGGCAGATAGGCGTCGAATCATCGCCGCGAGGTTAGCACGGCGGAAAAGCGGCGACGAGACAGCCGCAGCTTCGATTCGGATAAAGTTCACGCGATAGCGCAATTGCTGCATCACGCCGCCCACAGATCAGCGGCCGCCTCACCCAGCCGAGCCCCGCTTGCGCTCATGCGCGCCGGCTGACATCACCAGCCCCATGCCGGCCAAAATCGCCACGGCCGAGGTGCCGCCGAAGGAGATCAGCGGCATCGGCACGCCCACCACTGGCAGCAGGCCGGAGATCATCCCGGCATTGACCAGCACGTAGACGAACAAGGCGAAGCCAAGCGTACCGGCGACAATGCGCGAGTAACCATCGCGTGCTTCCACCGCGATCCACAGGCAGCGGCCGATCACGAACAGGTACAGCGCCAGCACGGCCAGCACGCCCGCCCAACCGAATTCTTCGCTCAATACCGAGAAGGCGAAATCGGTGGTGTATTCCGGCAGATAGTTGAGGCTTGATTGCGAGCTGTTGCCCCAGCCTTTGCCAAACCAGCCGCCGGAGCCAATCGCGATTTTCGATTGGATGATGTTCCAGCCATCGCCCAGCGGGTCATTGGCCGGGTCGCGGAAGGTCAGGATGCGGCTGACCTGATAGGGGCGCAGGAATGGCTCGAACCATGCGATCGGGGCGAATTTGGCCAACCCGTAGCCCACGCCCGCCAAGCCCGCGCCCGCGGCAAACCAGCCCCAGGCGAGGCCTGCCAGATACAGGGCGAACACGCCGCTGGCACCGATCAACATCGCGGTGCCGAAATCCGGTTGCCGCATGATCAGGCCGACCGGGATGGCGATGATGAGCCCGGCGATCAGCGTGGTGCCGATCCGTGGCGGCAGCCGCGAGCGATCCAGATACCACGCCAGCATCATCGGCAGGCATAGTTTGAACAATTCGGCGGGCTGGAAATAAAACACGCCCAGATCGATCCAATGGTTGCCGTGTTTGCCGGTGCCGATCACCAGCACCGCCGCTAGTGGGATCAGCGATAGCGCGTACAACCACGGCGAGACATCGCGCAAGGTGGGCGGGCGCACCCGCGAGATCAACCACATCGCGCCGATGCCCACCACGAAGCGCGCGCCCTGCGACATCACCAGCCGGCTGCTTTCGCCGCCGACGCTTGCGAGCACCGCCAAGCTGGCCGCCATCAAGCCGCACAGGGCAAACAACAGCGGCAAGTCAACCGTGCGCAACACGCGCTGGATGAAATCGATGACCAGACGCAGCAGAGGGTTCATCGCGCCACCTCGCCACCATCGGCTGTTGGCGCAATCGGCACGGCCGCATTGGCATCATCCACGGCGGCCGGGCCGGCCTGCCCCGGGGCCGGCTCGGGCTCAACGCCCTCGGGCAGCTTGCCGCGGATCCACGCATCCAAAATCTTGCGCGCGATTGGCGCGGCGGTGGAGCCGCCATAGCCGCCGCCCTCGACCGCCACGGCCACTGCGATGGTCGGCTCACGCGCCGGCGCATAGCCGATGAACAGCGCACGGTGGCGCAGATGCATCGGCAGGCTGCGCGGGTTGACCGCCGCGCTGCCACGCCGGCTCACCACCTGCGCGGTGCCGGTCTTGCTGGCGATCTCGTAATCCAGCCCGTGGCGGATATTGGTCGCCGTACCCGGGCCATGCACGGTCAGGATCATGCCCCGACGCACCGCCTCCAGATTGGCTTGGCTCTGGCTGATCTGCACCGGGGCCGGCTTATCTGTTGCCTGCCACGGCGCAACCAGCCCTTCGCGGGTTTCCTTGACCAGATGCGGCTGGCGCAACCAACCGCCATTACCGAGTGCCGCCGTGGACTGAGCCATTTGCAACGGGGTGACACGCCAGAACCCCTGACCGATGCTGGTGTTGACGGTATCGCTGGGATACCAGCGGCGGTCTTTCGGCAGGTTTTTCGCTTTCCATTCAGGCGATGGCAGGATGCCGCCGATTTCACCGGCAAGATCGACACCCGTCGGTTTGCCGTAGCCATACAAATCCATGTAGTGATCGATCTTGTCGATCCCCATGTCCAACGCCAGCCGGTAGTAATAGGTATTGACCGAGGCGTAGATCGATTTGTACACATCCGTCCAGCCGTGGCCGCCGCGATGCGCATCACCAAAGCCACGGCCACCACGCTGTCCCGGCAGATAAAACATGCCGGTGGAAAGCGTTTTGTCGTCCGGCTTGCGCGCCCCGCTATCCAGGCCGGCCAGCGCCATCACCGGCTTGATGGTGGAGCCGGGCGCTACCCCGCCCAGCACCGCGCGATTGAATTGCGGCCGCGACGGGTTTTCATTGAGCGCCTTGTAATCGGCGTGCGAGATGCCATTGACGAACAAATTGGGGTCGTAGCTGGGCAGGCTGACCATCGCCAGGATTTCGCCGTTGCGCGGGTCCACGGCGATGGCGGTGCCTTCCAGCTCGCCGAAGGCCGCCACCATCGCGCGCTGCAAATCGACATCAATCGAGAGCCGGAGATCAATGCCCGGTTTGGCCGGCACCACGCCCAGCGTGCGCATCGCCCGGCCATCCGAGCTGGTCTCGATCCGCTCGAAACCAACCGCGCCGCGCAGCGCATCTTCGTAATAACGCTCCAGCCCGGTTTTGCCGGTATGGCTGAACGCCGCGACGCTTTCGCTCAGGCGTTCGCGGTCTTGCACATCGATGCGGCCCACGTAACCCACGATATGCGCGAACAGCTCGCCATAGGGATACACGCGGTTGAAATACGGCACCAGCTCGACGCCGGGAAAGCGCCAACGATCCACCGCGAAGCGCGCGATTTGTTCTTCGTTGAGGCGCAGCTTCAAGGTGATCGGGCGATGCCGGCGGGTGGTCTTGCGCGCCGCGGCAAACGCTTCGATTTCTTCTGGCGAGAACTCGATGATCTGGCTGATGCCGGCCAGCATCGCATCCAGGTCACCAGCCTCATCGGCAATCACATCCAAGCGAAACGCCGGCTCGTTATCGGCCAGCACCCGGCCCTTGCGGTCATAGATGATGCCGCGCCCCGGCACGATTGGGCGCGGTTTGATCCGGTTGGATTCCGATTGCGCCGTCCACACGTCGTGCTGCACCACCTGCAGGTTGAAGTACCAAGCCAGCAGGCCAAGGATGAAAACGGCGACGATGCCGAAGCCGATCATCGCCCTGCGCCGGAACTGCTCGGCCTCCAACGCGCGCGATTTGATCTGGCGGCTGCCGCTTGGCATCTTACTTGCGCCCGCGTCGGCGGCGGATCGATTCCAGCAGCAGGAATAGCGGCCCCCACAGCAAGGCGCCGGTCAGCGGCGATAGCCAATAGATCGCCGGCCACGCGGGCACACCGGCAGCAAAATGCACCGCCGCGGCCACCACCCGGTCATTGAGCAGCAATGCCCCGATCACCAAGGCCTGCTGCCACAGCGGGAAGAAGCGCACGCGGTTGCGGAAGCGATCGAGCACAAAGGCCAGGATCACCATCCGCAACGCCTGCTCGCCCAACAGGCTGCCAAAGGCCAAGTCGGCCAACAGGCCGGCGAAAAACGCCGCGCCCAGCCCGACCCGCTCAGGCGCTTCCAGCACCCAATACGCCACCACCAGCGCCAACCAGTACGGGCGCAGGCCGGATACCTCCGGCGGCAACGGCACCAGCGCGATCAGGATCGCCAACAACACGCTGGTCACGATCAACCACCACGCAGAACGCACCCGGCTCATCGGTTTGGCTCCGCCGCATTTGACGCGGAGTTGGCCGTTGCCGATGGCGGCGATGTTGGCGATGCCGCATTGGCGGCAGGTGTAGGCGATGCCGGTGGATCGACAGCCGCATCAGCCCCCGCCTCGGCTGCAGGTGATGCCGGGTTTAAATGCCCGCGTACTTCGCGCAGCAACAACACCTCGCGGCCACGATCCAGCTCCGCTGCCGGCTTCAGATCGCCGACCAAAAACGCACGGCTATCATCCGGCTGCAGGCGCTCGACCGTGCCCACCGGGAAGCCGGCCGGGAAACGCCCGCCGATCCCCGATGTCTGCACCAGATCACCCACCTGCACATCGGCGGTGCGCGGGATATTGCCCAGCGAAATATGATCGCCATGGCCATAGGCCACCAAGCGGATGCCATTTCGGGCGACCTCGACCGGCACCGCATGATCGGGGTCGGTCAGCAGCAATACGGTGGCGGTGCCGGGCTGCACCTCGATCACCTGGCCCAGCAGGCCACCGGCATCGATCACGGTCTGGCCACGGCGGATGCCCTGCCGGCTGCCGGCATCAAGCATCAGGCGTTGTCGGGTTGGGTCGAGATCGATATTGAGGATCGGTGCCAGCTGCACATCCATGTCGCCTTTTTCCACCACGCCCAGCATCGCGCGCAAACGGGCGTTCTCCGCCTCGACCGCCTCCAGCCGCGCCACGCGGGCCCCCGAAATCAACAGCGCATTGCGCAGCACCTCGTTGTCACGCGCCAGTTGCGCACGGGTCACCGCATCGCTGCGCACGGTCTGGCCAAGTTGCGCCGGCATCCCGGCCAGTTTCCACAGCGGCTGCACCAACAGATTGGCGTGGCTGCGCACCTCATCCAGCCAACTATTGCGCGCATCGGCAAAGATCAGCAACACCGCCGCCGCCAGCCACGCCAGCAGGCGCAGGCTGCCGGCGATATCTTGCGGGCGCGATCCGGATGAGCCTGCGTATGACGACACGATCGGAATTCAGGCAGCGAACAGTGGATGAGAAATGCGGCGAGTGTCGCCAGCGGCGGATGCAAACGGGCAGCCGGTGATGCGGGCTGCCCGTGGGCGTGGATCAATCGTGGGCAAAGAACTCGTTGCCATGCTTGTCCAGCAAATCCAGCGCCTTGCCGCCGCCACGCGCAACGCAGGTCAGCGGGTCATCGGCCACCATCACATGCAGGCCGGTTTCTTCCGACAGCAGGCGGTCCAGATCACGCAGCAGCGCGCCGCCGCCGGTCAACACGATGCCGCGCTCGGCGACGTCCGCGCACAACTCCGGTGGGGTTTGCTCCAGCGCCTGCTTGACCCCGGCCACGATCGACGCCAGCGGCTCGCGCAGGGCTTCGAGCACTTCGTTGGAATTGATTTTGATCACCTTGGGCACGCCCTCGGCCAGGTTGCGGCCGGAAATCTCCATCTCGCGGGTGGTTTCCTGCGGGTAGGCGCAGCCGATTTCCAGCTTGATCCGCTCGGCGGTGGTTTCGCCAATCAGCATGCCGTGGTTGCGCCGCACGTAATTGGTGATGTACTCATCGAAGCGGTCACCGCCGACCCGTACCGAGGCCGAATAGACGATGCCGTTCAAGGCGATCACCGCCACTTCGGTGGTGCCGCCGCCGATATCGATCACCATCGAGCCGGTCGCCTCGGTGACCGGCATGCCGGCCCCGATCGCTGCCGCCATTGGCTCCTCGATCAGCGATACATCGCGGGCGCCCGCTTCCAGCGCGGATTCGCGGATCGCGCGTTGTTCAACCTGGGTTGAACCCGACGGCACGCAGATCAACACGCGCGGGCTGGGCTTCAAGAAACGCGCCTTGTGTACCTTCTTGATGAAGTACTTGAGCATTTCTTCGGTGTAGGTGAAATCGGCGATCACGCCATCCTTCATCGGCCGGATCGTGGTCAGGTTGCCCGGCGTGCGGCCCAGCATCTGCTTGGCATTCACGCCCACCGCCGCCACCGAGCGCGCTGCGCCAGTGACCCGATCCTGACGCACCGCCACCACCGAGGGCTCGTTCAGCACGATGCCTTGGCCACGGACATAAATCAGGGTGTTGGCCGTGCCCAAATCAATGGACAGGTCATTGGAAAACATGCCGCGCAGCTTCTTGAACATCGGGGAGGTGGCTCGTATCGGGGGCGTGAGGATGTGAAAGTCTAGCGAAAACCGCAGCACTTGGCGTTTCTCTGGCGTTACGCCGACATTCATCCGTGGCCTTGGCCGGCCCCAGCGGCTACCCTATGCACATCCCAAGGAGTTTTGCCGATGGCTGCATTGATCTGTGGTTCGCTTGCTTACGACACCATCATGGTGTTTCCCGACCAATTCAAGAACCACATCCTGCCCGACAAGGTACACATCCTGAACGTGTCCTTCCTGGTGCCGCGGATGCGCCGCGAGTTTGGCGGCTGCGCCGGCAACATCGCCTACAACCTGCATCTGTTGGGCGGCAAACCGCTGCCGATGGCGACCGTCGGCCAGGATTTCGGCCCGTATCGCGATCATTTCAAGGCGCTCGGCATCCCGCTGACCCATGTCCGCGAACTGCCGGAAAGCTACACCCCGCAAGCCTTCATCACCACCGATCACGACAACAACCAGATCACCGCCTTCCACCCCGGCGCGATGGGCGAGAGCCACCTCAACCATGCCCGTGATGCCGAAGGCATCAGCATCGGCATCGTCGCCCCGGATGGCCGCGAAGGCATGCTGCAAAACGCCCGCGAGTTTCATGAGGCCGGCGTCCCCTTCATCTTCGACCCCGGCCAAGCGATGCCGCTGTTCAATGGCGAGGAATTCCGCGAGTTCGTGCGGCTGGCCGATTACGTCATCACCAACGATTACGAATCCAGCCTGCTGCAAGAGCGCACCGGCTGGAACGAGCATGAAATCGCCCGCCAAGTCAAAGCCTTCATCGTCACCCGTGGCCCGCGTGGCTGCGACATCTTCCACGACGGCATCAGCGTCAATATCCCGCCCGCCAAGGAAGAGGCCGTGGTTGACCCGACCGGCTGCGGCGACGCCTTCCGCGCCGGCCTGATCTTCGGCATCGAACGTGGCCACGATTGGCCAACCATCGGCCGCATCGGCAACCTGATGGGCGCGCTCAAAGTAAGCCACCACGGCACCCAGAACCAGCGCTTCACGTTCGCCGAATTCAACGCCGAATTCGAGAAGCAGTTTGGGTATTCGTTGTAAATCCCGATGCTGCTGGGCACGCGCAGCAGCATCACATCACGGATTCACGCCCTGCTTGATCAATTCCACTTCGCCATCCGCGCCGGGTCGAGGCCTGCGGTCTCAAACGTGGCGGTGCGGGTGCCGGTGGGTTTGACCGGGAACTCGATGCTGACTTCCTTGGCCGATTTAAAGATGCGCCACAGGGCTTTTTCATCGGTGATGAACATGGCAATGGCTTCATCGGTATCGGGGCGCGAGCCGCGTAGGGTGCGCGGTTTGCCATCGACGTTGAGCTTGAGTGTGCAGCCGGCGTAGCAATTGAAATCACCGCGCTCCAGCACGAGATAGCTGGAGCGGCCCCATTCGGGATGATCGCGGAAGATCAGTTTGACCGGGCTGCGGCCGCCATCAATTTCGATGCGTTGATCGGAATTGATCGCGGCGGTGAGTTGGCGGCCCTTGCCGGCTGGGTTGTCTTGATAATCCCAAAGCGCCTTCAAGCGGCGCTCGGCGCGGATCGCCTTGGCGTTGGCCTCGACATCGGCGTACTGCGATTCAACGGCGGCCGCCGCTTGCGTGCCGGGGTACTCGCGGCGCACAAGATCGGCCTGCGCCCATGCCAATTCCCAGTTTTCGACGGCCAGCGCGTCATCGAAGGTTTTCTTCGCTGGCGCGGCCGCCACTTCTTGTGCCGCCGCTGCGCGCGCGGCCAGCACCGCCGGGTCTTCCGCCTTGCCGCAGGCGGCGAGCGCCAGCGGCAACAACACGGCAAGGGCGCGGCCGGGGATCACTGCGTAGCGCCGGCCGCAGGCGCGTTGGCCGCCTCGGCCTTGTTGATGGCTTCCTGCACCGAGCCGGTGGTAATCGGGTGGTAACCCGGCTGCGCCTTGGCAAACACCTGCTTGGCAAACGCCAAACCATCCGGGGTTTTCGCCAGTGCGTTATAGGTTGGCATGATCAGTTTGCGCCGGCCCACGCGCTGCAAAAACGCGGCCATTTCCGGGCGGGCCACTTCGTAGCCGCTACGCACGGCCAGCGGATACCAGCGCATCGCGATCTCGCCATTGGCGGTACCGGTAAAGCCATAGGCCTTGTCGAGCTGCTCAAGTTTTTCCAGCGGCAGCGTATCGGGCAGGCTTTCGATGAAGTGCACCCATTCCTGCGTTGACCACGCATCGGTCAGCTGCTTGGCCGGCAGCGAACCCGCACCGGTAAACGCGATGCGCGCGGTATCCACCACCCCAAACGGCTTGGCCGTAACTTGCGGCGCAAATGCCGGGATGCCCGGCTGATACACCCACTGCTCGATCTGCTCCATCGTCGCCTTGCCCGGATGCTTATCAACCAGATTGGCCTTGACGTAATCGAGGAACTGCTGGGTGGTGATCGATTGGAAGGCGAAGTGGTCGAAATAGCCCTTCAGGAACGGATCAAACACCTCGCGGCCATAGCTTTGTTCCAACCACTGCAGCATCCACGCGCCCTTAGTGTAAACGGTGGCCGAGGATGAGCCATCGGGGTCGCCCAGATCACCGGGCTTGAGCGCCATCACCTGCAGTTTTTCCGGCAGGGTTTCGTATTCCTTCTTCAACTCGTTGCGGTCGATCACGTGCTCCATGTCGGCCATGTCCTGGCCATACATCGCCTCGGTGATGCGGCCCTGCACATAGGTAGTAAAGCCTTCGTTCAACCAGCTATCGCGGTCGGTGGCAAAGGTCACCAAGTTGCCCGACCAGCTATGCGCCAGCTCATGCGCGATCAGCGAGACCAGCGATTTATCGCCGACGATCACCGTCGGGGTGGCGAAGGTCAGGCGCGGGTTCTCCATGCCGCCATAGGGGAAGGAAGGCGGCAGCACCAGCATGTCGTAGCGGTCCCAACGATAGGGGCCGTACAACTTCTCGGTGACTTCAATCATCTTCTCGGTGTCTTCAAACTCGGCCACCGCTTTATCGACCATCGCCGGCTCTGCCCACACACCACTGCGCGCGCTGACCGGCTTGAACACCAAATCGCCCGCTGCAATCGCCAGCAAGTAGGACGGGATCGGCTGCGGCATCTTGAAGTGATACTCGCCATCACGCTCGGCCTTGGGGTCGTTGTCGGCGCTCATCAACACCATCACATCCTTCGGGCTGGTGACGCGCGCCGAATAGGTAAAACGCACTTGCGGCGTGTCTTGCAGCGGCACCCAGCTACGCGCGTGGATCTGCTGCGATTGGCTGAACATAAAGGGCGATTTCTTGCCCTCGGTCATCGCCGGGGTTAACCATTGCAGGCCCGATGCCGCAGGCGATGTGCGATAGGTGACGCGCACCTTGGCCGGTTGATCCGGGGTTTCGATGGTCAGCTTGCTGCCGATCACCGCATGCGCCTCGGGGGCCAGCGCAAACTTCAGCGGTTGCCACTGGCCATCGGCGGTCTCGCCCTCGGCTTTTTCGATGGTCAGATCGCGGCTATCCAGCACCAGCTGCACCGCGCTCTTGTCCAGCCATTCCAGCGTGTAGGTGGCGCTACCGGCCAGTTCTTTCTTGTCGAAATCGACATTCAAATCCAGCGCCAGATCCTTGGTGCGCACCTTGTCCGGCTCGGCATAGGAATGCTCATCGACAATCTTGGCCACCGTCACGGCCTGGCTGCTGGTCGGCACGGCGGGCGCAGTGGCCGGCGCGGCGGCTTCGTCCTTGTTGCAGCCGGCAAGCGCCAGCGCGATGGCGGCAGAAAGAAGCATCAGATTGGGGCGCATCGGTCAACCTTGAGAATCAGGGGAAACCGCGAGTTTAGCCCTCCCCGGCGGCGCGGGTAAATGCACCAACGTGCGCGCCCGAAGTAAAGGCATATCCGTATCAAGCCCGTACGGGCCGGGAATGCACATCTACCTCCGAGCGATCCGCCCTACCGGCGCTCAACTCCGATCAGGCTTTGTAGCCGGTATGGATCGCCACGATGCCAGCGCTCAGGTTGCGATAGCCCACCCGCGCAAACCCGGCCGATTGCATCATCTGCTTCAATTCTTCCTGCGGCGGGTGCTTGCGGATCGACTCGGCCAGATACTGGTAACTACCCGCATCATTGGCAAACAACTTGCCCAGACGCGGCAGGATTTTGAAGCTGTGGAAGTCATACACCGGCTTGAACCACGCCGCCGTCACCTCGGAAAACTCCAGCACCCGCGCCTGCCCGCCCACCTTCAATACCCGGTGCATCTCGGCCAACGCCGCATCCTTGTCGGTCACATTGCGCAGGCCAAAGGCGATCGTCACCAGATCAAAACTGGCATCCGGGAACGGCAGCTTCTCGGCATTGCATTGCACATAATCAAACCCACGCACATTGCCGCGGTCGGTCATCCGGTCACGGCCGACCTTCAACATCGAACCATTGATATCGCCCAGCACCAGCGCGCCCTTCTCGCCAACGCGGCCCTTCAAAAGCGCCGCGATATCGCCGGTGCCACCGGCCAAATCCAGCACCCGATCAGCCGGCTTGACCTGCGCGGTGGCAACGAAATAACGCTTCCACACCCGATGGATGCCAAGGCTCATCAGGTCGTTCATCAGGTCATAGCTGGACGCCACCGACGAGAACACCTCACCGACCAACTTCTGCTTGTCATCCACCGGCACATCACGGAAACCGAAGTGGGTGGAGGATTTATCGTATTCGCTCATCGGGGGATTATCGCATCGCGGCGGCTGGCTGTTCTTAATGTGGGCGATCACATCCATCACCCCGCCCCACAGGCGATGATCCCCTCAACGCAACAACAGCACCGGCACCCGGCTGGTGCGCAGCACGTGGTTGGTGGTGCTGCCGATGAAGATGTGGCGCAGGCGTGAGCGGCCATAGGCGCCCATCACCAGCAGGTCGATATTGGCGGCATCGGTCTCGCGCAGGATGGTGGAGTGGGCGACGCCACGCTTGATGATGCCGGCAGCGCTGTGGCCGTGGTTGCGCAACATGTCCAGTGCCCAATCCAGTTGGCGTTGTTGCTCGGCATCGCCCATGCCGACCATCAGGACCTGTACGTGCAAATCGCGCAGCAGGGCGCTGGTGGCGACGGCTTCCACGCCGCGTCGGGTCAAGGGGCCGCCATCGAAGGCAATCATCACCCGTTTGGGTGCGGTGAATTGGCGGCTGGCCACCAGCAGCGGGCGCTGCACGGTGCGGATGACTTTTTCCAGCTGGCTGCCCAGATGGTCGGAATCGATGTTGGCATATTCGCCGCGCTTGCCGATGACATACAGCGCCACCTTGGCTTCATCGCGCTTGAGGATGCGGGCCAGATCGCCGCTGCGCAGACTGGGCTCTACATCGATGCGGTATTCGTCGCGGGCAAATTCACAGGCGCGTTGCAGCAGGCGTTCGCCGGGGGTTTGCGGCGGGCCATCCTTGCGCCGCTCGCGTTGCAGTTGCGCCAGCAGGACGTGGCGCGGCTCGATATCAACTTCGCCCGTCAGCGGCAGGGCTGTGCGCACATGACCATCGCCATCCTCCACATGCACCAGTTCCAGCGGCGCAGCCAGTTGCTGCGCCGCCCATGCGCCGTAACGCACCACCGCCGGGCAGTAATCGGAGATATCCAGTGCGGCCATCACCCGGCTGTGGTCGGCAGCAGGGGCGTGGTCGGTGGTCATCGGCGATTCCTGCTGCAGTTGGGGAGGGCTTACAGGATATAGCGTGAAAGGTCCTGATCCTGCACCAGTTCACCCAAAAATTTATCGACATAGGCCGCATCGATCAGCACTTCGCCGCCCTTGTCCGGTGCATCGAAGCTCAGGCTGTCGAGCAGGCGCTCCAGCACGGTGTGCAGGCGGCGCGCGCCGATGTTTTCCTGGCGCTCGTTGACGGTGGCGGAAATCTCGGCAAGGCGATCAATCGCATCATCGCTGAAGCCAAGCTGCAAATCCTCGGTGCCCATCAGCGCGACGTATTGCTTGGTCAACGCGGCTTTGGGCTCGGTCAGGATGCGGACGAAATCCTGCTTGGTCAGCGCGTTCAATTCAACGCGGATCGGGAAACGGCCCTGCATTTCGGGGATCAAATCGCTGGGCTTGGCCAGATGAAACGCGCCGCTGGCGATAAACAGGATGTGGTCGGTCTTGACCGGGCCGTACTTGGTGCTGACCGTCGAGCCTTCCACCAGCGGCAGCAGATCGCGCTGCACGCCTTCACGGCTGACATCCGCGCCCATGCCTTCGCTGCGCTTGGCGACCTTGTCGATCTCATCGATAAAGACGATGCCGTGTTGCTCGCAGGCCTCGATCGCGGCTTCGCGCACGTCATCCTCGTTGACCAACTTGCCGGCTTCTTCTTCGATCAACAGCGTGCGCGCGGCCTTTACCGTCAGCTTCTTGCTGTGGGTTTTGCTGCCGGCCAACTGCGAGAACATCGAACGCAACTGCTGGCCCATTTCTTCCATGCCCGGCGGCGCCATGATGTCGACGCCGACATTCACCGCGGTATCGATTTCGATCTCGCGGTTATCCAGCAAACCGGCGCGCAATTGCTGGCGAAACTTGCGCCGCGTATCGCTTTCCTGCGCGGATGGCTCGTTGGCGGCCACCTCATCGATATTGATCGCAAAGCTGGTTGGCTGGCGGCTTGGCAGCAGTGCATCAAGGATGCGGTCTTCGGCGTTTTCTTCCGCCTGCGTGCGCACCCGCTGCTTGGCCTGCTCGCGATACAGCTTGACCGCGGTATCGGCCAGATCGCGGATGATCTGCTCGACATCCTTGCCGACATAACCGACCTCGGTGAAGCGGGTCGCCTCCACCTTCACGAATGGCGCATTGGCAAGCGTCGCCAGACGGCGCGCGATCTCGGTTTTGCCGACACCCGTTGGGCCGATCATCAGGATGTTTTTCGGCATCACCTCGCGGCGCATCTCGTCACCCAACTGCATCCGCCGCCAGCGGTTGCGCAACGCGATTGCCACGGCGCGCTTGGCATCCTGCTGGCCGATGATATGGCGATCAAGTTCCGCGACGATTTCGCGCGGGGTCATGGAGGCAGAGTTGTTGTCGATTTTATTCATGGGGGCACGAATCCATCAGGACGTAAGTGCGGAGTTCCTGTCGCGACCGTCGGCGGCATGGATGCCGCCGACGAGCCTACATGGAGGTATATACGGCGTGTCGCGACGGGAACTCCGCACTCGCGTCGCACACCGAAAATCAGAGTTCCTCAACCACGATATTGCGATTGGTATAGATGCACACATCGCCAGCGATATTGAGCGATTCCACCGCGATGTCTTTCGCCGAAAGCTCGGTGTGTTTCAACAAACCGCGCGCGGCCGATAGCGCATACATGCCGCCCGAGCCAATCGCGATCAACCCATCTTCCGGCTCGATCACATCCCCAGTACCGCTGATGATCAGCGAGGTCTCGCGGTCGGCCACCGCCAACAACGCCTCCAACTTGCCGAAGCGCCGCTCGGTACGCCAATCCTTGGCCATCTCCACCGCCGCGCGGGTCAACTGCCCATGCTTTTGCAACTTGGCCTCGAACAACTCAAACAAGGTAAACGCATCGGCCGCGGCACCGGCAAACCCGGCCAACACCTGACCGTTCTCGCCCAAACGCCGCACCTTGCGCGCATTGGATTTCATCACCGTGTGGCCTAGCGTTACCTGCCCATCACCGGCAATGACAACCTGATCGCCACGCCGTACCGAGACGATGGTGGTGGCATGAAACACATTGGGATTTTGGCTGGGATCCATGATTGCTCCTGTTGAGCAATCAACATGGGGGCAGCCACTGGTCAGACAAGGGCCGCGCCCGAATCACAGATTGGAATCGGTTTACAGTTATCCCGACATCGCCGACCGGATCGCCATGAACCGCCTGCCCCTTGCCCTCCTGCCCCTGCTGCTATTGGTCGCCACGCCGGCACAACCCGCCGAGCCCACCGCGCGCGTGCGGGTTGCGTTTGATCGCGCTGGCATCACCGAATCACGCGTTGAAGGCCTGGCCGATGTCGCGACTGGGCGCGTGTTGACGGCCGATGACCCGGCGCGGATCGCCTCGGTCAGCAAATTGATGCTGGCAATCGGCGTGATGCGGTTGGTTGAGCAAAACAAACTGGATCTTGATGCCGACGTATCCAAATCGCTTGGCCGGCCATTGCGCAACCCAGGCTTCCCCGATACGCCGATCACACTGCGGATGCTGCTTTCGCATACCTCCAGCCTGACTGACAACGCCGGCTACTGGAATGTGCCGCTGGGCCAAGCCAGCACGATCATCACCGATCAACCCCAAGCGTGGGATGGCACGCAGCCGCCCGGCACGTTTTTCCGCTATAGCAACCTCAATTTCCCGATCATCGCCGAGGCGATGGAGCGCGCCAGTGGCGAACGCTTCGACCAACTGATGCAGCGTTTGGTCTTCGCCCCGCTCAAGATCGATGCCTGCCACAACTGGTCGGGCTGTTCGGATGCCGCCATCGCGCGCGCCGTGGTGCTGTACGACGCCGAAGGCAAACCGCAGCGCGACCAACTGCACGGCCAACGCCCGGCCTGCGCGGTGATCCCGGCCCGCAATGGCAGCTGCGATGTCGCCGCGCACTGGCAGCCCGGCATCAATGGCGCGATGTATTCGCCACAGGGCGGCGTGCGCATTTCCGCCAACGGGCTGGCGCGGATTGGCCGGATGCTGCTCAACAACGGGCAACTTGATGGCGTGCGCGTATTGCAAGCGGCATCGGTGCGCGAATTACTGACGCCCGTCTGGGTCTACAACGGCCACAATGGCGCGATTATCGAAGAAGACGAGCCTGATCGTGGCGGCTTCTTCTGCGCCTACGGCTTGGCCGCGCAACACCTTGCGTATGGCGATGGCCGCAGCTGCCGCGATGACCCATTCGGCGATGGCCAGAAGCGCATCGGCCATAGCGGCAACGCCTACGGGCTGTTATCTGGTTTGTGGATCGACCCGAAGGCCGGCACCGGCGTGGCCTACTTCGCCACCGGCGTGGGCAATGCATCCAACGGCAAGTATTCGGCGTTCAGCGAAGTGGAGGAACAGGGCGCGACGGGCTGGTAGCGGTTATTCAGATGCACCCAGCTTCGCTTCCAGCTTGCACCAGGCTTGTTGCAGCTCATCGGATACCGGGTAGCCCTTCGCTTTACACACCGCACGGCGGCGGCGGAAGGTTTGCAGTGCCTGCTCAGCGATGCCCGCGGGCATTGCCCCGCGCAATTTGAGATAGCCGAAGGCCAAGCCGACAACCGCTTGGTCGTGGACTTTCAGGGCCAGCAAAGCCTCATCATCCAGCGCGTCCACGGGCATGTGCAGGGCGCGCTCAATGTCCTTGTGCATATCCCAACGCTTGAACAACCACTCCAGAAACGTTGCCGGCGAACGCCTACACGCACCGGGCTCACGCAGTTCGCTAAGCACATCTGCGCCGGTGTCGTTGCCGTGCGGGGAATAATCGTCATGCCCATCCCAAAAGAAGGGGTCATCCAGCAGGCTGCGTGCATCGGGATGGAATTCATCCCAGTCCACACCCAACTGCTCCCACGGTGATTGTGTGGCGCGCGCCGATGCGGCGGCTTGCAGCATCTGCACCTTGAAGCGTTCAAGCTCGACAGGGCTCGTCGGCGCAGTGGCCACGGCCTGATCCACCCAAGCCAGCAGCGCCTGCACATCCAAGCCCTTCTTTTTGGATAGCGCAGGTGTCCACTGATGCATCAATGTTTGCAGCTCGTGGGCGAAGCCCGTGAACAGATCGAAGTCAATGGGGTCGTAGCTGCCGATCACGCTGGCATCGGATAGGGGGCTGTAGTAGTCGATCGAAAGTTTGCGCTTCTTTGGCGAATATATAATCTGCGGCAGCCGCTCCAACTTGGCATGGAACTCAACATGGCGCTCGTGCTGCCAAGAACCCTTCTTGGGCACTTGCTGGCTTGAGAACATGGAAACCAGTACCAGTTCGTCAATGCCTACCGTCGCCGCCAGTGGGTGGGTTTCCAACAAGTCACCAAGCAACGAACAGTATTCATTGGCTCCGTAGCTGTCGTAGCTGCTGCTTAAGTGGATTACGTCCATCGCGGCATGTTTCTAATTGCAGACACGATGACGGCAACCAAGCCGCCATCGTGTCGTCAGCCATCAAACGTGCAACGGGTTCGGCTTATCCCCGTCGATGCCCCACGTCTTGTTGGCCCGCGCAACGTCCTTGGCGGTGAGCTTGCCGTCCTCGGCCAGTGCGGCCACGGCGGCTTGAGCGACGTGAAAGCGATCCACCTCGAAGTGGCGGCGCAGGTTGGCGCGGGTATCCGACCGGCCAAAGCCATCGGTGCCCAGTACCACGTAACGCATCGGCACAAATTCGCGGATTTGGTTGGTCAGCGCGCGCACGTAGTCGGTGGCGACGATGGCCGGGCCTTGGCGGCCTTCCAGCAGTTCGGTGACATAGGGCTTGCGCTTGGTTTTGGCTTCCGGGTTCAGGCGATTCCAGCGGATGGCGTCTTCGCCATCGCGGGCCAGTTCGTTGAAGCTTGGACAAGACCAGATATCCGCGGTGATGCCGAACTCCTTGTCCAGCAAATCGGCCGCCGCGATCACTTCATTCAAGATGGTACCCGCGCCCATCAACTGCACGCGCAGCTCGCCCTTCTTCGGCTTGCCGCCATCGCGCAGCAGGTACATGCCCTTGATGATGCCCTCGGCGCTGCCTTCGGGCATATCCGGGTGCGGGTAGTTTTCGTTCATCAGGGTGAGATACCAGTATTCGTCCTGTTGCTCAGTCAACATGCGCTGCATACCGTGCTGCAGCAGGGTGACCACTTCGTAATGGAAGGTGGGGTCGTAGCTGCGGCAGTTGGGGATGAAGCTGGCCTGCAAATGGCTTTGGCCATCTTCGTGCTGCAAGCCTTCGCCGTTGAGCGTGGTGCGCCCGGCGGTGCCGCCCAGCAAGAAGCCGCGCGCGCGCATATCGGCCGCCTGCCAAGCCGAATCACCGACGCGCTGGAAGCCGAACATCGAGTAGTAGATGTAGAACGGCAGCATCTGCAGGTTGTTGGTGCTGTAGCTGGTGGCCTGCGCCATCCAGCTGGCGAACGCGCCGGCTTCGGTGATGCCTTCCTCCAGCACCTGTCCGGCGGCATCCTCGCGGTAGAACATCAGTTGGTCGGCATCGACTGGCTTGTACTTCTGGCCCTGCGGGGCATAGATGCCAAGCTGGCGGAACAGGCCTTCCATGCCGAAGGTGCGCGCTTCATCGGCGACGATCGGCACACAGCGCGGGCCCACTTGTTTATCGCGCAAGACCACCGCCAACGCCTGCACGAAGGCCATCGTGGTGCTGATTTCGCGCTCGCCGGTGGCTTTGGTGAGACGCTCGAAGGCGTCAAGCTTCGGTACCTCCAGCGATTCGGATGATTTCTGTCGGCGCTGCGGCAGGAAGCCACCCAGCGATTTGCGCCGCTCCATCATGTATTCGATTTCGGGCGAATCCTTGCCCGGATGCAAGAACGGCACCGCGCCATCCTTGAACGCCTCATCGGGGATATCCAGCTTGAAGCGCTCGCGGAACGCCTGCACCGCATCGTCATCCAGCTTCTTGGTCTGATGGGTCGGGTTGAGCGCCTCACCAGCCGAGCCCATGCCGTAGCCCTTCACCGTCTTGGCCAGGATCACCGTCGGCATGCCTTCGGTCTTCATCGCCGCGTCATAGGCCGCATACACCTTGTGCGGGTCGTGGCCGCCGCGATTCAAACGCCAGATGTCGTTATCCGAAAGATTGGCGACGAGATTGGCGGTTTCCGGGTATTTGCCGAAGAAATGCTCGCGGGTATACGCGCCGCCGAAGGCCTTGCAGTTTTGGTATTCGCCATCGACCGTTTCCATCATCAGCCGGCGCAACGCGCCATCTTTATCCTTGGCCAGCAACGGGTCCCAATAGCTGCCCCAGACCAGCTTCAGCACGTTCCAGCCAGCACCACGGAAGTTGCCTTCCAACTCCTGGATGATCTTGCCGTTGCCGCGCACCGGGCCATCAAGGCGCTGCAGATTGCAGTTGATGACAAACACCAAATTATCCAGCCCTTCGCGGCCGGCCACCGAGATCGCGCCCAAGGATTCCGGCTCGTCGGTTTCGCCATCGCCCATGAAGCACCAAACCTTGCGGTCGGATTTCGGCATCAGGCCGCGTGCTTCCAGATACTTCCATGCGCGCGCCTGATAGATCGCGGCGATTGGGCCGAGGCCCATCGATACCGTGGGCACCTGCCAGAAATCCGGCATCAACCACGGATGCGGATAGCTGGAAATGCCCTTGCCATCGACCTCCATGCGGAAGTGATCCAACTGCGATTCGCTGATCCGCCCTTCAAGAAAGGCGCGTGCATAGATGCCCGGCGAGCTGTGGCCCTGCACCGCGATCACATCACCCGGATGATTTTCGGAAGGCGCACGCCAGAAATGGTTGAAGCCGACATCGTAAAGCGTGGCCGAGCTGGCAAAGCTGGCGATATGGCCGCCCAGATCGCCCGGCTTGCGGTTGGCACGCACCACCATCGCCATCGCATTCCAGCGGATCATCGAGCGGATCTTCCACTCCATTTGCGCATCGCCCGGCATCTTCGGCTCCAGATGGGCCGGGATGGTGTTGATGTATTCGGTGGTCGGCGCAAACGGCAGATGCGCACCAGCGCGGCGGGTCAGCTCGACCATGTTCTGCAACAGGCCGTGCGCACGCTCTGGCCCCTGCACATCGATCACCGCCTTGATCGATTCCATCCACTCGCGGGTTTCGGTGGGGTCGGGGTCGTTTTGCAGCAGTTCGTTGAGCCAATGCATGGGTGATGCTCCGCCATTTTTCGTTGGAATGACGGGAGTTTAGCAAGGTGGAGCAGACGCCCCCGTATGCTTTGCGATTATTATCCGGGGTTATTTTTTGGTGGTGGGAAATGCGTATCGCTGGGCTGCTTGCGGCCACAAATGCCGCTCTATGTTGATGGCGCAAGAGGCCTTAACGCCATAGCTTGGTCGCGTACTCAAGTGCTCGCAACCTGCGCCCCGGCACCGCCAGCGCCAGCCACATCGCTGCCCAGCGTTCGGCGAACCCACCATCGGCTAGCGCCATCTTCATCGCTGCATCTGCGCAATACATCCCACGAAGACGCCGCGCATCGCGCAGCTTGGCATCACCGAGCTGCACCTTATCCATGCACGCCGAAAAATCCTCGGCAGTACCCGCAAGAAACTTAGCCATGCGCAAGTAACGCTTACCCTTCAGCGCACGCGCGTCACCCACATCCCGCACGAAAATGCCATGACTCACGCTGCCGGCATGCTGGCGATAACGCACCAGTTTGTCGGGCAAATTGCGGCAATCGCCCAGCAGGCAAGCGCGCAGGGTCAGCGCGTTATCCTCGACGATGCCCAATAGCGGGCCGAAATGCGCGAACACCTCGCGGCGAAACGATAGCGCCGCGCCCAGCAAAGTATCGAAGCTGCGTGAATGGGCAAGCAGATGCAGATCAATCTGCGCATGGCGAGTGGTGAAATCAACTTCAACCGCCTGATCATTCGCATCGACTGCGACAAAATCGCAGCCGATTGCCATCGTCTCGGGATGCTCGGCATACGCTGCCAACAACTTCTCGACACGATCCGGCGCGGAAACATCGTCGCCCGCCATCATCACCACGATGTCGCCCGTCGCCTGCGGCAGCACCGCATTGCAATGGCCCACTACACCCAAATTGACCGACTGCTCGACCATCAAATCAAGCGTGTGTGGGCCAGCGCCAGTTGCCAGACGCCCGGCGATGCGTTGGAACGTGCCATCACCGCCGGCATCATTGGATACCAACAACTGGCAAGGCACGGTCTGCGCCAACACGCCATCAAGCGCCGCATCCACCCAGTCACGATCACGGTAACTGAGGAAGGCGATAGTCGCGCTCAGCACCAGCAGCGACTCAACCTTGCTGCCGCGCCGCGCGGATCTGCGCATCCACCGCCGCGATCGCGGTCATGTTGATAACGCGACGCGGGGTGGCGGCCGGGGTCAGTACGTGGGCTGGCTTATCCAAGCCCATCAGCACCGGGCCGATGGCGACGCCGCCGGTGGCGACGCGGATCAGGTTGTAGCCGATATTGGCAGCATCCAAGTTCGGCATCACCATCAGGTTGGCGCGGCCCTTCAGCGTGGTATCGGGGAAGATGCGGCGACGCAGTTCTTCGTCCCACGCGGTATCGGCCATCATCTCGCCATCCACTTCCAGATGCGGCACGCGCTCGGCGATCAACTCGCGGGCGCGGCGCATCTTCTGCGCCGAGGCATCGGAATGGCTGCCAAAATTGCTGTGCGAAAGCAGCGCCACTTTTGGCTCGATGCCAAACAGCCGGAGCCGCCAACTGGCCTGCAAGGCCGATAGCGCGACTTGCTCGGCGCTGGGCTCCACCTGCACATGGGTATCGGTGAAAAACCATGCGCCGTGATCGTTGATCACGCCGGTCATGGTGGAGGTCGAGGGCACGCCCGGCTCCAGATCAAACACGCTGCGCAGATAGCCCAGCTTCTTGTGGAAGCGGCCGACGATGCCGCAGATCAACGCATCGGCCTCGCCACGCTCCACCATCAACGCGGCGACCAAGGTTGGGCGCGAGCGCACCAGATTTTTCGCCGCATCCACGGTAATGCCATTGCGCGCATTGCGGGCGTGATAGGTCTGCCAGTAATCATCAAAGCGCGGGTCAAGATTGATGTTGACCAGCTCAAAATCGCTGCCCGCCTGCATGCGCAGGCCCAGTTTGGCAATACGGCGCGTGATCACCTCGGGGCGGCCGATCAGGATCGGGAAGGCCAGCTTCTCATCGATCACGGTTTGCACCGCACGCAGCACGGTGTATTCCTCGCCTTCGGCGTACACCACGCGCTTCTTGTCGGCGCGCGCGCGCTCGTAGATCGGCTTCATCATCAGGCCGGTCTTGTGCACAAACTGGCCCAGTTTTTCCTCATAGGCCGGCATATCGGTGATCGGCCGTGCGGCAACACCCGAGGCCATCGCCGCCTTGGCCACCGCCGGTGCGATCACCGTAATCAGGCGCGGGTCGAACGGGCGCGGGATCAGGTATTCGGCACCAAACTTCGGGATCTCGCCACCGTAGGCACCGCCCAAATCGCTGGCTTCCATCCGCGCCAATTCGGCGATCGCACGCACGCAGGCCAGCTTCATCGCCTCGTTGATCTCGGTGGCACCGGCATCCAGCGCGCCACGGAAAATGTACGGGAAGCACAGCGCGTTGTTGACTTGATTCGGGTAATCGCTGCGGCCGGTGGCGATGATCGCATCGGGGCGCACCGCCTTGGCATCTTCGGGCAGGATTTCCGGGTACGGGTTGGCCAGCGCGAGGATGATCGGTTTGTCCGCCATCGTCGCCACCATCTCGGCTTTCAGGATGCCGCCGGCCGAGAGGCCAAGGAAGATATCGGCCCCCTTGACGATTTCCTCCAGCGTGCGTGCAGTGGTATCGCTGGCATAGCGCGCCTTGTCGGGGTCCAGATTGGGGCGGCCGTGGTAGATCACGCCCTCGCGATCAAACGCGCTGATGTGCTCGCGCTTGGCCCCCAGCGCCACCAGCATATCCAAGCAGGCGATGCCCGCCGCGCCGGCCCCGGTGGTGGCGATCTTTACATCGGCAATGTTCTTGCCGGCCACTTCCAGCGCGTTCAATACCGCAGACCCGACGATGATCGCAGTGCCGTGCTGGTCATCGTGGAACACCGGGATGTGCATCCGCTCGCGCAGCTTGCGCTCGACGATGAAGCATTCCGGCGCCTTGATATCTTCCAGATTGATGCCGCCAAAGGTCGGCTCAAGGCTTGCGATGATCTCAACCAGCTTGTCGGGGTCGCGCTCGTCGATTTCGATATCAAACACATCGATGCCGGCGAATTTCTTGAACAATACGCCCTTGCCCTCCATCACCGGCTTGCCGGCCAGCGGGCCGATATCGCCCAAGCCCAGCACGGCGGTGCCATTGGTGATGACCGCGACCAGATTGCCGCGCGCGGTCATCTCGCTGGCGGCATTGGGGTCTTCGACAATCGCCTCGCAGGCATAGGCCACGCCCGGCGAATACGCCAAGGACAAATCGCGCTGGGTGACCATCGGTTTGGTGGCGCTGATCTTGATCTTGCCCGGCGGAAACTGGCGGTGGTAATCAAGGGCGGCTTTTTTCAGATCATCCTGCGGCATCGGGCGGTTCGTCTGCATGGGGTTTGCGCGATTGTAGCGCCGGGCGGAATGCGCTTGCGTATCGAACGCTGGCGCGTGGTGGATCGGCCATCACAAATCGATGGCGCCCGGCTGCTCGGCGATCCGATCCAGCCGAATCCGGTTGGCAAACAACGAGAACGCCAACATCCCGGCTAAACCATTGGCGCGCGCTACCCACTGCGGCAGCCAGCGCGGCGCGGCCAGCACGCCGGCATCGAATAGCGGCTCGAAGCGCTCGACATCGGCCAGCGTCAACTTGCCGGCAAATAGCAGGCGGCAGAGGCGCAGCCGGTCTTGGCGCAGCGCCCAGCGGAAAAACGTATGCACGCTGACCAGCCCGCGCAGATACACCGCATCCTTGGTGAAGGCCGCGCCGCCCGTGGTCGGCACGCCACGGAACACGCGCTGGGCGGATGAAAAACTCTCGGCCTGGTTTTGCCCGGCAGCAAGAAAATAGCGAAAAACCTCGATGAAATCGGCCCCTTCCAGCGCCATCGCCACCGCCTCGGTGCGCAACGACACCCGCTTCATGCGCTGGATATCGGTAGCGCCGGTGATCTGCTCGGCAAATGTGGCGAGACCTTCCTGGGTGGCGGTGGTGCGCGGCGAGGGCAGCTCCAGACTTTTCAGCGCCGGTTGCGCGCGGCCATTGAGGGCGGTAAGCGAATGCACGAACGCCTCGTGTTGCAACAGTTGCGCGCGGTCGTAATCGCTGAAGCTGGCACCGCTGCGCAGGCGGATGCGGGTGGCCCCGGCGGCAGCCTTGGCGATCAAATCGGCATCCAGCTCCACGCTGATCACGCGGCTGCCGAAGAACGCATCCAAGTCGCTTTGCAGCTGCAATTGCAGGGCGGTGGCCGAGACCGGCACGGTTTCTTCCGGGGCCAGCAATTGGTGGTCAAGATCGCTGGCGATACCGATGAAATGGCGTGCGGCTTCGCGGGTGCTGGGGCCGTGGCCGGGCAGTGGCTCATCGGGCTGGCCATACAGCGCGATCGAATGGCGGGTGACTTCGGCACTGCCCAGCGATTCCAGCATCGCCGCTGCGGTTTGCCAGCTCTCGGCCGATTCGCGCAGATAATCGGCCAGCGGGTGATCGTGGCCGGCTTCATCCGCGACTGCCGCCAGTTCGCGGCGCTCGGCGCTGAAATCGTGGCGGGGGTAAGCAAACACCGGCAAGCGCGCTTGTCCCGCCGCCCAATCACGCAAAAAGCCGGTTTGTACGCTGGCCGGCCAGCTCATCAGGCGCAGCACGCGCAGCGATTTCGCCGCCTTGACCATCCGCGCATCGAGTGCGGAAAAATGCGCGATGTCGGGGCGATCACTCATTGCTCAATGGCGGCCGTATTTGTCATCCAGCCGCCGATGCAGGGCGCGGGTCTGCACCTTGTCGGCGGTTTTCTTTACCTGTCGCGCTTCGAGTGTTCGTGCTTCCAATGTTTCGGCGGCGGCGGCCACCTCAGCGCGCAGCTTCAGGTAATTGGCCAAGCGCGCGGGCTCCAGCTCGCCACGCTCAACCGCTGCACGCAGCGCGCAGCCCGGTTCTTTCTGGTGGCGGCAATCGCGGAAGCGGCATTCGGCGGCCAGTGTTTCGATATCGGCGAATGCGGCCGCATCAAGTTGTTCCTCGCCGGTGGGCTTCAGCTCGCGCATGCCGGGCGTATCGATCAGGCAAGCCCCCGAAGGCAGCGCGATCAACGCACGGTGGGTGGTGGTATGGCGGCCGCGTGCATCGTGCTCGCGCACCGCGCCGGTCTTCATCCGGTCTTCGCCCAATAG
>JAUNTK010000155.1 GCA_030538735.1 Pseudomonadota bacterium | reverse complement strand
CGATGGCATCGGCCGGCCGACGCCCGAAGGCGCGCATCGCGATGGTGTCGATTTTGTCGCCGTGCTGGTGTTGGCCCGGCATCGGATCAAGGGCGGCGAAACCCGGGTGTTCGAGGCCGATGGCCCGAATGGCCTGCGCTTCACGCTGGAAGAACCGTGGAGCCTGATGCTGTTGGATGACACGCGGGTGATCCACGAATCCACGCCGATCCAGCCAGCCGAGGAGGGTGTGGTGGGGCATCGCGACACGCTGGTGCTCACCTATCGTGCCGGCGGTTTTCAGGATGAAGGGCAGTAGCCAGCCCGTCGCCGAAAATCACTCCGCTACAATGTGCCGATCGCATTTTTCGGAGCAGGCATGAAACTCGGATCCCTGAAGGAAGGCGGCCGTGACGGCAGCTTAATCGTCGTCTCGCGTGACCTCACGCGCGGCGTGCGCGCCACCGGCATTGCCGCCACCATGCAGCAGGCGCTGGAAGATTGGAGCAATCGCGCGCCGCGCCTCAACGCGCTATCCGAGGCTTTGAATTCGGGCACTGCCGAGGGCGCGTTTGATATCGACATGAAGCTGTTGGCCGCGCCGCTGCCGCGTGCCTATGAGTTTGTCGATGGCAGCGCCTATCTGCCGCATGTCGAGCGCGTGCGCCGCGCCCGCGGTGCCGAGGTGCCGGACAGTTTCTACGTTGACCCGCTGATGTATCAGGCGGTCAGCGCTGGTTTTTACGGCCCGCGCGACCCGGTCAAGGTGGTCAGCGAGGAATACGGCATCGATCTGGAAGCCGAAATCGTCGTCATCACCGATGATGTGCCGATGGCGGTGACGCCGTTGCAGGCCGCCTCGCATATCCAGTTGGTCGGCTTGGTCAACGATGTGTCTTTGCGCAATTTGATTCCGGGCGAGCTGGCCAAGGGCTTCGGCTTCTTGCAATCCAAGCCGCGTTCGGCGCTGTCGCCGGTGTTCGTCACGCCGGATGAACTGGGCGATGCCTGGCGTGATGACAAGCTGCATCTGCCGCTCTTGACCCACATCAACGGCACATGGTTCGGCGCACCGGAAGCCGGCGAGGACATGCAGTTCAGCTTTGCCGAGTTGGTGGCGCATGCGGCCAAGACCCGCCCGCTGTCGGCCGGCACGATTGTCGGCTCCGGCACGATCGCCAATGAGGACACCTCGCGCGGTGCATCGTGCTTTGCCGAGCGCCGCACCATCGAGACCTTGGAAACCGGCAAACCGATCACCCCGTTCATGGCGTTTGGCGATACCGTGCGCATCGAAATGAAAGACCGCGAAGGCCGCGATATCTTCGGTGCGATCGAGCAGGTGATCGAGCGGCAAGCCGCACCGTGAGTGTCGCCATGGCGGCCGATGCGATCACCCTGTATTCGTACTGGCGCTCCAGCGCCGCCTACCGGGTGCGCATCGGCCTGGCCTTGAAGCGCTTGCCGTATTCCAGCCGTGCGGTGCATCTAGTCAAGGATGGCGGCGAGCAACACGCCGCCGCGTATCGTGCGGAAAACCCGCAGGGGCTGGTGCCGATGCTGGTTCATGGTGGCCAGCGCATCACGCAATCAATGGCGATCCTTGAATATCTCGATGAATGTTTTGCCGATACCGCGCGGCTACTGCCGGATGATGTCGCGGGCCGTGCACGGGTGCGCGCGTTGGCGCAGATCGTCGCCTGCGATATCCACCCGCTCAACAATCTGCGCGTGTTGCACTACCTGCAGCGCGAGCTAACGGCCGAGCAGGGCGCGGTCGATGCGTGGCTGCTGCACTGGATGGCCGAGGGCTTTACCGCGCTGGAAACGATGCTCGCGGCCTCCACTGATATCGGCGATTTCTGCCACGGCGATACACCGGGGTTGGCCGATTGCTGCCTGATCCCGCAGCTCTACAACGCGCGCCGCTTCGCGCTGGATTTGGCGCCGTATCCCACGCTGGCCGCGATCGAGGCGCGCTGCCTCGCGCTGCCGGCATTCATCGCTGCACGGCCAGAGAACCAGCCCGACGCCGCTTGATCGCGGCATCGGGGTGCGCCATCAAAAATTGGTATCGTCAAACCCTTGGGTGATGCCCGGCGCCTTGCTGGTGAACACATTGGCATACGGGTCGTGCTCGCCATCGCTGCCATCAGACAGGCGGAACTTCAGCGCCAGCCCTTCGCGCGAATCAGCCGCACGCAGCGCCTCGTCCATGCTGACCGAGCCTTCCTTGTACATCTGGAACAGGTGCTGATCGAAGGTCTGCATTTGTTCGGTCAACGATTCTTCCATCGCCGGCTTGATCTTGTGTACCTCGCCACGCCGCATCAAATCGCGGATATGCGGCGTATTGAGCAGCACCTCCACCGCTGGCCGGCGCTTGCCATCCACGCCGCGCACCAAGCGCTGCGAGATCACCGCGTGCAGGTTGAGCGAGAGGTTCATCAACACGTTCTTGTGCGCGGCCTCGGGGAAGAAGTTGAGGATGCGCTCCAGCGCCTGATCGGCGTTGTTGGAGTGCAACGTGGCCAGACACAGATGGCCGGTTTCGGCGAACGTGATCGCCGCCTCCATCGTGGTCGCATCGAGGATTTCGCCGATCAGGATCACGTCCGGCGCCTCGCGCATCGCGTTCTTCAGCGCATCGTGGAAGCTCAGGGTATCGATGCCGACCTCGCGCTGGTTGACCAGCGAACGCTTGTGCCGATGCAGGAACTCGATTGGATCCTCGATGGTCAGGATGTGGCCGCTGGTGGTGCGGTTGCGGTGGTCGATCATCGAGGCCAGCGTGGTTGACTTGCCCGAGCCGGTCGAACCCACCACCAGCACCAGACCGCGTGGCGAAGTGATGACATCCTTCAGCACCGGCGGCAGATGCAGTTCCTCCACGCTCGGTATATCAGTGCGGATCGCACGGATCACCATGCCCACCTCGCTGCGCTGGCGGAAGATGTTGACTCGGAAGCGCCCGGCGCTCTGGATGGCAATCGCCATGTTCATCTCCAGCTCGCGCTCAAACTTTTCGATCTGATCCTGATCCATCAGCGAGTAGGCGATGCGTTGCACGAGCCCAGACGGCAGATTGGTGGTGCCGAGCGGGTACAGCTTGCCCTCGACCTTGATCTGGATCGGTGCGCCGGTCGACAGGAACATGTCGGAGCCGTGCTTTTCGGTCATGAGCTTGAGGAAGTGGGCGATATCCACGATGACTCCAGTGCGGGAAACGTCAGGCGACTGCGTACGATACAGTCAGCGCCGCGTGTTCGTCACTGGTTGCGTTGGCATGGATGCCGATAAAGCCCAAAACAACAACGCCCCCATCTTGGCGATGGGGGCGTCGGCTGGCACGCTTGGGCTTGCCTTGGTCGATCAGGACGTGATTTCAGAAAGCAGCTTGCAGGGGATCGTCACCGTGCCCTTGCCTGCTTCAGAAAGCGTTTCCCAATAGAAATCACAGGCAAGAATATTTTTTGGCGAGGATTTCTTGCCCGAGATTGCATTGATCAGAAGCTGCGGCTGCCCCAGCGTTTTCGTCAACTGCGCTTTATTGATCACATCTTCGGAGAGGGTGAAGGTATCGGCACCCTTCAGCTCGCGCTTGACGCGGCCCAGTTCGATCACGCCCATTTCGTTGTTTTCCTTGACGTAGGCAGCAGTGGCGTCACCGCCATACACCACATCAACCATGACCGTTTCGCCGGTGCGTTTTAGCTCCGCCTCGGCCTTGGGCGAGAGCGTGACTTTGATGGTCACCGGGGTGATTTTCGGTGGCGGCAGGGATTTCTTCAGTTCCTCGTCGCGTGCTTGTGCGGCTTCGACAGTGTCGGCCACGTCGGCGCTTTGCTGTTCGGTCGGTTCGGGCGTGGCGTCTTCGGCCGCGGTATCCGCCTCCCCTTGGCGGGCACAGCCGGCAGCGAGGGCCAACACCAAAGCGAGC
>JAUNTK010000021.1:8802-27584 GCA_030538735.1 Pseudomonadota bacterium | reverse complement strand
CAGCCCTCGATCCATCCCACAGCGCTACTCAACCGCCGCCCGCAAACCCCTGCTGCCGCCACGCCTCAAACACCAGCACCGCCACCGCATTGGATAGATTCAGGCTGCGATTGCCCGGGCGCATCGGCAAGCGCAGGCGCTGTTGGGCGGGTAGCGCATCCAGCACCGGTTGTGGCAGGCCAGCGGTTTCGCGGCCAAACAAAAACGCATCGCCCGGCTGATAAGCCACCGCGTCGTAACGCCGCTGGCTGCGGGTGGAAAGCGCGAACACGCGGCCTGGCGTCACCGCCGCCAATGCTGCATCCAGATCGGCATGCACGCGCAGATCGGCGTACTCGTGATAATCCAGCCCGGCGCGGCGCAGCTGTTTGTCATCCAGCGAAAACCCCAGCGGCTCGACCAGATGCAGCATCGCCCCGCTATTGGCGCACAGGCGGATCACATTGCCGGTATTCGGCGGGATTTCGGGCTGGTGCAGGATGACGTGGAACATCGGGTGGCGATCAGGGCGAGGGCGGGGCAATTATGCCGCTCTCCAGGCAGGACTTCCGGCCCATGCCCGCGCCGGCCATTGCGCAGTACGCTTGTGGTTTCGTCCATCGAGGAATGCCGCATGTCCCGTCTGCAAGCCCCGCGCATCGCTGCGCTCGCCATCGCCCTGACTGCCGCGCTGGGCGGCACCTTGGTTTCCTCGCCCACACTGGCCGCCAACGCGCAGCCGGCGGTGAAATTGCCGTATGAGAGCTTCACCCTGCCCAACGGCCTGCGTGTGGTGGTGCATACCGACCGCAAGGCGCCGATCGTCGCGGTCAACGTCTGGTATCACGTCGGCAGCAAGGACGAACCGGCCGGGCGCACCGGCTTCGCCCATCTGTTTGAGCACCTGATGTTCAACGGCAGCGAGAACCATCCGGGCGAGTACTTTGCCCCGTTCGAGCTGGCCGGTGCCACCGACATGAACGGCACCACCAATACCGACCGCACCAATTATTTCCAGAACGTGCCGACCACCGCGCTCGATATGGCGCTGTGGATGGAATCCGACCGCATGGGCCATATGCTGGGCGCGATCGACCAAAAGACGCTGGATGAGCAGCGCGGCGTGGTGCAGAACGAAAAGCGCCAAGGCGAAAACCAGCCTTACGGCCAAGTGTGGGAGGTGATGAGCCGCGAGATGTACCCGAAGGCGCATCCGTATCATCACACCGTGATCGGCTCGATGAACGATCTCAATGCCGCCACGCTGGATGACGTCAAAAATTGGTTCCGCGCCTGGTACGGCCCGAACAATGCGGTGCTGGTGCTGGCCGGCGATATCGACGTGGCCACCGCGAAGGAAAAGGTCGCCAAGTATTTTGGCGATATTCCGGCTGGCCCGACGCTTGCCCAGCCGAAAGTGGATATCGCCAAATTGAGCCGCGAAGGCCGCACCGAAATGCAGGACAAGGTGCCGCAGGTGATGGTGCGCCGGGTCTGGAATGTGGCCGAAACCGGCCACAAGGACAGCGACCTGCTTGACCTGTTCAGCCGCGTGCTGGGCGGCAGCGCCACCTCACGGCTTGACCGCCGTCTGGTGTATCAGGACAAATTGGTCGATAGCGTCAGCACCGCCAATTACGGTGCGCAGCTCTCCGGGACGTTCCTGATCAATGCGATGGTCAAGCAGGGCGTGGATGTGGCGAAGGTCGAGGCGGTGATCGACGAAGAATTGCAGAAACTCTTGAAGGAAGGCCCCAGCGCCGAAGAACTGGCGCAGGCCAAAACCGCGACCAATGCACAGGTGGTGCGCGGCATGGAGCGCATCGGCGGCTTTGGTGGCAAGGCCGATATCCTCGCCTCCTGCACCATTTTCGAGAACAATCCGGGCTGTCTGGAAGAATCGCTGGCGACCATCGATGGCGCGACGCCGGCCAGCGTGCAGCAGGCCGCGCAGCGTTGGCTGGCCGCACCCAGTCACACCTTCGTGGTCAAGCCGGGCGAGCGCACCGCGCTGGAAGAAGAGGCCAGCGGCAAGCCGGCGCCGTGGAATTTCCCGAAACCCGATGCCAAGTTCAAGACCACCGCCAGCACCGTGGATCGCTCGAAGGGCGTGCCGCAGGTGGATGATTTCCCGGATCTGAAATTCCCCGCCTTGCAGCGCGGCAAGCTGGCCAATGGCAGCACCGTGGTGCTGGCCCAGCGCCACGATATCCCGGTGGTGCAGATGAGCTATGAGTTCAAGGGCGGCTATGCCTCGGATGGCGACAAGCCGGGCCGCGCCACCTTTGCCATGGGCATGTTGAGCGAAGGCGCGGGCGATCTTGATTCGCTGGCATTCAAGGCGCGTGCCGAATCGCTGGGCGCGCAAGTGGGTGCCGGTGCTTCTCTCGATGGCAGCAGCGCCTATCTCTCGGCGCTGAAGCCGAATTTGGATGCCTCGGTCGCGCTGTTTGCCGACATGCTGCAGAAGCCGGCCTTCAATGCGCAGGATATCGAGCGCATCCGCGCCCAGCGTATCGCGGGCATCGCCCAAGAAAAAGCGCGCCCGAATGCCGTGGCGATGCGCGTGCTGCCGCCGTTGTTGTACGGCGCTGGCCACCCGTATGCCACCCCGTTTACCGGCAGTGGTACCGAAGCGGCGATTGCCGGGCTGAAGCGTGATGATCTGCTGGCTTACCAGCGCGAATGGCTGCGCCCGGAACAGGCCACCCTGGTCGTGGTGGGCGATACCACGCTGGATGAAATCGTGCCGGTGCTGAACCGCCACCTTGGCAGCTGGAAGGGCAATGGCCCGGTCGCGCAACCCAAGGCGTTGACCCAGGTCGCGCGCCCGGCCAAGGCCCGCGTCTATCTGATCGACCAGCCCGGCGCGGTGCAGGCCAACATCATGGCCGGCGAGCTGGTGCCCTCCACCCGCGACCCGGGTGCGGTCATGCTGGAGATGTCGAATGACATCCTTGGCGGCAGCTTCACCTCGCGCCTCAACATGAACCTGCGCGAGGACAAGCACTGGTCGTATGGTGCGCGCACGTCGATGGTCGGTGCGCTTGGCCAGCGCCCGTGGATTGCCAGCGCCCCGGTGCAGATCGACAAGACCGCCGAATCGATGCTGGAAATGAAGCGCGAGTTCAGCGAATACGTCAGCGGCAAGACGAAGTGACCAAGGTGGTCAACAACGATGTGCGCAGCCAGCCCGGCGCCTATGAAACCGCACGCGCGGTGATGGGCACCATCGGCGGCATCGTGCGCTACGGCCGGCCGGATAACTGGGTGGAAGTGCGCAACAGCGAAGTCGAAGCGTTCACCCCGGCCAAGGCCAACCAGGCGGCCAAAACACTGGCCCCGGATAATCTGGTCTGGGTGGTGGTGGGTGATCTCAAGCAGATCGAAGCCCCGGTGCGCGCGCTGAACTTTGGTGAAGTCACCATCCTTGATGCCGATGGCAAGCCGGTGACCAAGAAGTAAGGTTCAGCTTCAAGGTTCCGTTGTGCCGCAATGCCCGCCACAATGGCGGGCATTGTCATTCGCGCCCGTGCTGGAGATAACCCGATGCGCCTTGCCCTTGCTGCCGCCACTGCCACCCTCGCGCTCACCGCCTGCACCTGGGTGCCGATCCAACCCGAAGGGCAGCAGGTGCGCGTGCTGCGCGATGCCCCGGCCAACTGCCAAAAAGTGGGCGAGATCGATGTCGAGGTGACCGACAAGGTGTCGCTGTACCGCCGCAATGCACTGAAAGTGCAGGATGAGCTGGAAACACTGGCGCGCAATCAAGCGGCCAGCATCCCGGCTACTGCGATCCAGCCGCTGGCGGCACCCGCCGATGGCAAGCAGAAATTCGCCGCTTGGCGCTGCCTTTGAGGGCCGCTGATGGGCCGGGAATACTCGCCCGCGCCCAGCTCCTCACTTGAAAACGTGCGGTGGCGGCCCTAAGTCGCTAGACTTGTCCGTCTTTGTCCGTGTTTGGGCCTCGCCGCCATGCTCTTCAATAATGTCGCTATCGCCGGCCTCGCCCATGTGGACGCGCCGCAGGAAGTCACCTCCGACGAAATCAACGCCCGCCTGAAGCCGACGCTTGACCGCCTCGGCATCCGCGTTGATGTGCTGAAGGATATCGCCGGTATCCATGCGCGCCGCTTGTGGGGCAGCGATAAATTGTCATCCGATGCCGCCACCGAAGCCGGCATCCTTGCGCTCAACGATGCGGGCATCGGTGCCGACAAGCTCGGCCTGCTGATCAGTACATCGGTGAGCCGTGATTATCTCGAACCCTCCACCGCCAGTATTGTCGCTGGCAACCTGCAGGTGGGCGATACCTGCCAGAACTACGATGTCGCCAATGCCTGTCTGGCCTTCATCAACGGCATGGATATGGCCGCGCGCATGATCGAGCGCGGCGAGATCGATTACGCCTTGGTGGTTGATGGCGAGACCGCCGATCTAGCTTACGAAAAAACCATCGAACGGATGCTGCGCCCGGATTCCACCGAGGACGAGTTTCGCAACGAGATGGCCACCCTGACCCTGGGCTCGGGTGCCGCCGGCATGGTGCTGGCCCGCGCCGAACTGGCACCGGACGCACCGCGCTACAAGGGCGGCGTGACCCGCTCCGCCACCGAGTGGAATACGCTGTGCCGTGGCAACCTTGACCGCATGGTCACCGATACCCGGCAACTGCTGATCCAAGGCATGCAACTGGCGCAGAAAACCTTTGTCGCCGCCAAGCAGGCGATGGGCTGGGCCGCGCACGAGCTTGATCAGTTCGTGGTGCACCAAGTCAGCAAGGTGCACACCCAAAGCCTGATCCAGAGCTTCGGCATCGACCCGAAAAAAGTCATGACGATCTTCGGCGAACACGGCAACATCGGCCCGGCTTCGGTGCCGATCGTGCTCTCCAAGCTCAGGCAGGCCGGCCGCCTGAAGAAAGGTGACCGCATCGCCCTGCTCGGCATTGGCTCCGGGCTTAACTGCACCATGTCGGAAGTGGTCTGGTAACGAGGCAGCGACTGGCCTCGGGCCAGGTATGCCTGCAGTCTGTCATGGCGGTGCCCCAGTCGTTCATCCCGACAGGGCTTGTGAAAAATAGCCGCGATAATTTTCGTTAGAGATAAGCTAACGAAAGTTTCTTTGCATTCTCACCCTATTTATGAAAATATAAGCGAATTATTTTCATAGCGGGGGCGGTTGCGATGTTGCCCAATGCGTTTCAAGCACCGCAGGCCGGCCGTGTTGTATTCGCGGCGCAAGGTTTCCATGCGTTTGTGCCGGCCCCATTGCCGCCGCAAATCGACTACACGCCCGAGCTGGTACGCCTGCTATCCACGGCCGATGCGGCGTTGAGTGAGCTTTCCGGCATCGGCCGCATCCTGCCCAACCCGCATCTGCTGATCGACCTGTATATCCGCCGCGAGGCGGTGCTGTCGTCGCGGATCGAAGGCACCCGCACCAATCTGTCGGAATTACTGGCCGAAGAAGCGGGGCAATCGGTGAGCGAAACACAGGATGACGTGCGGGAGGTCCGCAATTACGTCACCGCACTGGATGAAGGCATCCAGCGCCTCAAAAGCTTGCCGCTTTCACTGCGTTTGGTGCGTGAGCTGTACGGCCATCTGCTGCGCGGCGTGCGTGGCGAACATGCCACCCCGGGCGAATTCCGCCGCAGCCAGAACTGGATTGGCCCGGCAGGCAGCACCCCGCAAAACGCGCCGTATGTGCCGCCGCCGGTGGAGGACATGCATCACGCGCTGGCCGCGTGGGAGCTGTTCCTGCACCAGCGCGGGGAGATCCCCGACTTGGTGCAATGCGCCCTGATGCATGAGCATTTCGAGGCCATCCATCCATTTTTGGATGGCAATGGCCGGGTAGGGCGCTTGTTGATCCCGCTGTTTTTGATCGAGCGTGGCCGGCTTTCGCAGCCGCTGCTGTACCTATCCGAATACATTGAGCGCCACCGCGATGGTTACTACCGTGGCCTGATGCGTGTGCGCACCCACGGCGATTGGGTCGGCTGGCTGCACTATTTTCTGGATGGCGTGCAATGGAGCGCACGCCGTGCCATCCGCCAAGCCGAGCAACTGCTGGCATTGCGGGCGCGGTTGCAAGAGCAACTTGCCGCGCTGCCACGCGCCCTGCCACTGCTGGATGCGCTGTTTGCCAACCCGCATATCGATGTGCATCGGGTCAAACGGCTGCTGGATGTCAGCGACCCCACCGCGCGCAAAACGCTGCAACAACTGGAGGCCATCGGCCTGCTGCGTGAAACCAGCGGCCTGCAACGCGGCAAACACTATCTGGCCGATGCCGTGCTGGCCGCCATCGATGACCCCGGCGAGGAGCCGCTGTAAGCACCCGCCCGCAGCGTGGCGCGGGCCAACCTCCTACAATGCGCGCTGCATTTGCCGGTGTCTTGTGTGATGGATTTCCCCGACTACCCCTTCCAGCCGCAGCGTTTTGCCGCCCGCCCCGGTATCGAGATGAGTTATCTCGATGTCGGCCCGCGTGATGGCGAGGTGGTGGTGATGCTGCACGGCAATCCGTCGTGGAGTTTTTATTGGCGCCATCTGGTCACGGCGCTGGCGGATAAATACCGCTGCATCGTCCCCGATCACATCGGCATGGGCTTGTCCGACAAACCCGATGACGCCAGCGATGCACGGCCGCGCTACGACTACACATTGCACTCGCGTATCGAGGATGTCGATGCGCTGCTGGCGCATCTGGGCATCGATGGGCCGCTGACGCTCGCCGTACACGATTGGGGCGGCATGATTGGCTTTGGTTGGGCGCTGAAAACCCCCGAACGCATCAAGCGGCTGGTCATCACCAATACCGCGTCGTTCCCACTGCCGGCAGAAAAACCGATGCCGTGGCAGATCGCGATGGGCCGACATTCGCGCCTCGGTGGCTGGCTGATCCGGCACTTCAATTTGTTTGCGCGCGGTGCCGCCAGTTTCGGCACGGTGCGCATGTTGGAGCCGGCCGTGAAGCGCGGCTACAGCGATGTCTACGACGGCTGGGAAAACGCCATCTCCACCTTGCGTTTCATGCAGGATATCCCGTTGGATGCCGCCGACCGCGCGTGGCCGATCCTGCAGGCTGCGCAAGCGCAACTGCCAAACTACGCTGATCGCCCAGTTTTCATCGGCTGGGGTTTGCGCGATTTCGTGTTCGACAAACACTTCCTTGCCGGCTTTCAACGCGCCCTGCCGCAGGCGGAGGTGCATGCGTGGAATGATGCCGGCCATTACGTGATGGAAGACAAGCGCGAAGAACTGCCAGCGATGATCCGTGCCTTTCTTGATCGTCACCCGCTGGCTGTGTAGCGTCGCGGCCATCGCGATCACCATCGGCTTGAACGTGGCTGGCGGGTGATCGTTTGCACGGCACGCGAGGAAACCCGCGCAGGAAAATTCTACAATTTGCCCATGTTCCGCCTGCTTGCCCGCAAACCGAAAGTGATCGAACGCCGTGTCATCACCCTGGCGCTGGGGGACGGCAATGAGATCGAGATCGATCTGCTGCGCCATCCGCGTGCGCGCCGGATCAAGTTGCTGGTGGATGAGCGCGGCGTGCGGCTGACGCTGCCGGTACGTGCCAGTGAGCGGCTTGCGTTGCAGTTTGCCGGTGAGCATCGCGATTGGCTGCGCACGCAATTGGCGGCGCTAGAGGTAGAAACCCGCTTCGATTTCCGTATCGCTGAAGGGGCGGCGCTGCCGTTGCATGGTGGCAGCGAACTGCTGCGTTGGCAGCCAGCACGATTGACCCGGCTGGTGCGCGATGGCGATGGCTTGCGCTTTGATGTGCGTGGTCTGGATGGCCTTGTTGGCGCGTTGCCGACACCCGCCGTGAAGCGTGCGCTGCGTGATTTTTACGAGGCCGAGGCGCGTGCGGATATCGCCCGCTGGCTGCCGCTTTACAGTGAGGGTTTGCCGCGATTGCCGGCGCGCGTCGTGCTGAAACGCTTGCACGCGCAATGGGGTTCACTGACATCGCGTGCGGTGATGACGCTGGATCTGGCTTTGGTCATCGCCCGGCCTTCGGCGTTTGAGTATGTGCTGGTGCACGAGCTATGCCATCTGCTGCATCACGATCATTCGCGCGCGTTTTGGCGCGAGGTGGAAGCGCGCTGCCGGCACTGGCGCGTAGAGCGTGATTACCTGCATGGCGAAGGCCGCCGTTTGAAGGCGACGATGCGGGCGCTGGCCGGCTGAGTGGGGTTTGCGGGTGTCGGCGGGCCCCGCCGTGCTGGCGATGGCGTTGCGACGATGCGTGTCGCGGGCACGGCGCGCCCTACAGCAAATTGTCGGCGTTCAATCGCGCTGTGCAGCCAAGAAGGCGCGTAGCGAGGCTGGTTTGACTGGTTTGGTCAGCAGCACCACGCCGCGCGCGCGGGCCTCTTGTTTGACCGCATCGCTGCCATCGCCGGTCAGTAGCGCGGCGGGCAGGCGGCTGCCGGCGGCATCGCGCAGGGTGTCGATCAGTTGCAGGCCGGTCATGCGGTCGTGCAGGTGGTAATCGACGATCAGCACATCGGGGATCCGGGCGGCCAGTGCGGCGATCGCGCCATCCACGTCCGAGGCGGTGTGCGCATCCACCTGCCAGCGCGAGAGCAGGGCGCGCATGCCATCGAGGATGTCGGGGTCGTTGTCGATCGAGAGCACGCGCAGGCCGGTCAGGCCGGTATCGCTGCGCACAGTGGCGATGACGGCAGGCTGTAGCGGTGCGGCGCTGATCGGCACATGGATCGAGAACACGCTGCCGCGCCCGATCCGCGATTGCACCTCAAGCCGATGGTCGAGCGTGCGGGCGATGCGCTGGCAGATCGACAGACCCAAGCCCAGCCCGCGCTCACCCTGCCCGGGTTGGGCGAAGCGGCGGAATTCTTCAAAGATTTGTTCAAGATGATGGGCGTGGATACCCGCGCCGGTATCCCAGACCTGCAACTCGATGTGTTCGCCGCGCCGCCGTGCGGCAAGCAGCACACCGCCGCTACGGGTATAGCGCATCGCGTTGGCGATAAAGTTTTGCAGGGCGCGCCGCAGCAGGCGGCGGTCGCTCATCACAAACAGGCCATCACTGGCGTGGATGCGCAATTCCAGCCCGCGCTTCTGCGCGATGGGTGCGTACAGCGCGCCTAGTTCACGCAGTAATTCGCCGGCATCCAGCGCGGCCGGTTGCGGCTTCAATTCATTGGCATCAAGCCGCGAGATATCAAGCAGGCCATCAAGCAAATCTTCGGCGGCGCGCAGCGATGCATCAACGCGCTCGCCGAGGCGTTGCTGTTCGCTGCTATCGGTTGTTTCGCGTAGCGCGCTGGCAAACAGGCGGGCGGCGTTGAGCGGTTGCAGCAGGTCGTGGCTAACCGCCGCCAGAAAGCGCGTTTTTGATTGCTGCGCGGCCTCGGCCTCTTGGGTGCGTTGTTCGACGCGCGCCTCCAGCGTTTCATTGGCCTCGCGCAAGGCTTGCTCGGTTTGCTTGTAGGCGGTGACATCGCTGAAGGTGGTGACGTAACCGCCATCGGGCAGCGGCCGGCCGCGCATTTCCAGCACTTGTCCATCAGAGCGCACGCGCTCGAATACATACGGCAGGCCGGCATTAAGGTGGCTGACGCGGCGATCGATAAAGGCTTCGACATCGACCGCGCCGCTGTCGTTGTGCTCGGCATTCCAGCGCAGCAGATCGGCCACCGGGCGGCCCACATAGAGCATCGAATCGGGATAGCCGAACAACTCCTGATATTGGCGGTTCCATGTCACCAGCCGCAAATCGGCATCGACCACGCTCACCGCTTGGGTGATGTTTTCCAGCGTGGTCATCAGCATTTGCCGGTTGAAGCGCATTTCTTGCCCGGCTTGGTCGAGCAGATTGACCACCTCGCCCAACTCCATGCCGGAGCCGCGCAGCGCACTGGTCAGGGTGAGGCGCGCCGAGTCGGCACCGATGGTCGAGGCCAACAGGCGCTCGGTGAATTGCATCAGGGCGCGGTCGGCATTGGCATCCGGCCGCCACGGATGGCCGGCGGGGTCGCGGTAATCGCCGAAGGCACGGCGCGCAGCACGCTCGCCGACGATGCGCACCGCTAGCGCCAGCAGGTCGCTGCCGCGCAGATTGTTGGCCACGCCGCCAGCGGCCAACGGCTCGCGCTGGGCGTAGGGGTCGAGGAACGATGTCGCCATCAAATGCTCGGCCAAGCGCGGCCGCCAGCGCATCGAAACCAGCACGAAGGCGGCGGAGTTGCCCAGCATCGACCAGAACACGCCGTGGCTGAGACTATCCCAACCGCCCAGCCCAAATAATTGCTCGGGCTTGAGCCAGGCAATGCCCAGCGGGCCGTGGCTTAGCCAGCTATTCCAATCCAGCCAGCCGCTATGCACCAGCGAGGGCAAGAACAGCGTATAGGCCCAGATCAGCGCGCCCACCGAGGTGCCGGCCAGTGCCCCGGCCCGGCTTGCCCCGCGCCAAAACAGGCCACCCAGCAAGGCCGGGGCAAACTGGGCGACGGCGGCGAAGGCAAGCAGGCCGTATTCGGCCAAGCTGCCGTGGCCACGCACTGCGCGATGGTAGGCAAAGGCGAGCAGGGCCAGCGCGATGATGCTGCCGCGCCGCACCCATAGCACTTGCTGATCGATGGCGAAGCGCGCCGCGCCTTGGCCGCGCAGGCGCAACAGCACCGGCATCACCAGATCGTTGCTGACCATCGTCGCCAGCGCGATGCTGGCCATGATGACCATGCCGGTAGCAGCGGAAAAGCCACCAAGATAGGCCGCCAGCGTCAGCCAGTCTTGGCTGAAATACATCGGCATCGCCAGCACATAACTATCCGGCGTTACGGCATCGTTGCCGCCAAACAAATGGCTGCCGGTCAGTGCCATCGGCAACATCAACAGCGAGAACAACAGCAGATAGCCGCCAAACAACCAGCGCGCCGGGCGTAGATCGCGCACGTTTTGGCACTCCACCACCGCGACATGGAACTGGCGTGGCAGGCAGATGATCGCCAACATGGCGATGAAGGTCTGCGCCAACATACTGCTGGGCAAGGGGTTATCCGCCAGTTGCTGCGCCGATTGCACGATGCGCTTGGTGAGCGCGCCATCGCCCGGCAGGTGCCAAAGCGCGAACAGGCCGACGGCGATAAAGGCCAGCAATTTCAGCAGTGATTCCATCGCCACCGCCAGCATCATGCCGCGATGATGCTCGGTGGCATCGGTGCGCCGGGTGCCAAACAAGATCGCAAACAGCGCCAGCGACAGCGCGACATACAGTGCCGGGTCGCCCAGTGTGTTGCTGTCATCGGTGGCGAGCCCGGTCAGCACATCCACACTCATCGCCACCGCCTTGTATTGCAGGCTGACGTAGGGGATCGCCGCCACCAACGCCAGCACCGCGACCAGCGCCGCCAAGCCCGGCACGCGGCCATAGCGCGAAGAAAGAAAGTCGGCGATCGAGACGATCCGGTGTTCGTTGCTGATGAGTACCAGCCGCTCAAGAATTCGCCAGCCGAAGGCCAGCAATAGCAGCGGGCCAAGGTAGATCGGCAGAAAGCCCCAGCCGGTGCGCGCGGCGGTGCCGACCGCGCCGTAGAACGTCCACGATGAGCAATACACCGCCAGCGCCAGCGCGTAGATCAGTGGTTGCAGGCCAGCCAAACGCGCGGGCAATGGCCGCCGCTCGCCCCAGCTGGCCACCGCAAACAGCAGGCCGACATAGGCGGCAGAAATCAGCAGCAGGGTCCAGCTTGAGATCATCGATCAGAGCCTCTGCACAGGCTCGCAGCCAATCTGATTGCGGGTGTTGCTGTCATTCGGCCTGCGCGGCGGCGTGCTTTTTGGCGCTATTGCGGATCGAGAAGCCAAGCAAGACCAGCCAGCCCAGCAAGGCCAAAAACGTCGGCAGCCGGTAGCCGGTCGAGCCTTCGATGGTGAAGCTGCGCGCGCCCCAGTAAATCAGCGCCCACAACAGCAGGTTCGCGATCACGATCAGTGGCCGCCGATGTTGCCGGGTAAACAGGGCGATGATGCTGGGCATCAAGCCGACCGGGGCGGTGGCGAGGAAAAACAGCAAGATGACGGTTTGATTGAGTCCGTGCACGGCGTTGTCGATGGCGGTTGGGTGGGCAGGGGCCGGCGGATGCCGGAATGCCCGAAGCATACGCCATCGCCCAAAGTCGAAGGGTATCGGGCCACGGCCGGTGCCAGAATGGGGCACGCCACCGCGAGAATTGATGATGGAAGCCGTACCCGGCCTCGATTTGTCGCTGCCGCCGTTCGACCTGCTTGATGATGCCGGGCGCGCGCGGCTGATGGCCAGTGTCGATTTGTCGTTCCACCGCGCCGGTGATTTGTTGATCGAAGGCGGCAAGCCATCGCCGCATGTGGTGGTGGTGATGAAGGGCCGCATCTATGCCTTCGAGGCCGATGGCGCCGGCCACGAACAACGCTTCGGCGATTACGGCAGCGGCGATGTATTCGGCGCGTGGGCGGTGATGGCTGGCCGTGCCCGCCACAACTATCGCGCCGAAAGTGATTGCCTGCTGTTTGAAATCCCGGCTGAAATCTTTCGTGGTTTGATCGAGGATTACCCGGCGTTTCGTGCCTATTTCAACGAAGGGTTATCGGCCAAGGGCCAGCTTGCCAACCGCAACCGTGGCCGCGATTCGGAGCTGGCCGAATTGATGGTGACCCAAGTCGGCGATGCGCATCTGGCCCCGGCCGAACGCATCGCCGCCGATGCCAGCATCCGTGCCGCCTCGTTGCGCTTGAAAGAAAAGCGCGTCGATTGCCTGTTGGTCGATGACCCCGCGTTCGCTGAGCCCGGCATCGTCACCCGCACCGACCTGCTCGAAGCCCTGACCGTCTCCGATGCGCAGCCGGAATCAGCGGTCGGCGCGTTGGCTAAGCGGCCATTGATCGCCGTACGTGCCGAGGATGTGTTGTTTCAGGCGTTGATCGTGATGACCGAGCGCCATATCGAGCGCGTGGTGGTGCGCGATGGCGATGATGTCACCGGCACGCTGGGCATGGCCGAGGTGCTATCGCATTACGCCAGCCATTCGCATCTGATCAGCCTGCGTCTGGCGCGCGCCGAATCGCTTGCTGAAATCGCCGAAGCGGCGCGTGGCATGACCCGCTTGGTGCGCACCTTGCACGCACACGGCGCGCGCGTCGCCTACATGATGGAACTGGTCAGCGCGCTCAACAGCCGCATCATGCAGCGCATTTTCGAGCTGGTGGTGCCGCGTGAACACCATGCATCACTTTGCCTGCTGATCATGGGTAGCGAAGGCCGCCGCGAACAACTCTTGAAGACCGACCAAGACAACGCGCTGGTCATCGCCGATGGCTTTCAGTGGGATGGCTTGGAAGCGGCGATGCAGCGTTTCAGCGATGCCTTGGGCGAGGTGGGCTACCCGCCATGCCCGGGCAAGGTGATGGTCAACAACCCGCATTGGCGGCTAAGCGAATCGCAATGGCTCAAGCGCATCGATGGCTGGCGCTATCTGCATACGCCCGAGGCCGCGCTGGACCTCGCCATCGCGCTGGATTCGCGCCCGGTGGCCGGCAATCGCGCGCTGTATGCGCCGCTCGGCAAGGCATTGCTGGCCTTGGGCGGCGATGACCGCCTGCTCAACCAGATCGCCGCCGCCACCTTGCAGTTTGATACCCCGCTGACCCTGCTCGGCCAAGTGAAGGGTGATGAGCGCGGCACCGACATCAAGAAGGGTGGCATTTTCCCGGTGGTACATGGCCTGCGTTGTCTGGCGCTGAAATACGGTATCGCCGAGCGCAACAGCTTCGAGCGTTGCGCGGCTTTGGTTGCCGCTGGCCGCATTGATGACGAACTGGGCCGCGACCTGCCGCAGACGCTCTCGGTGTTTCAACGGCTGCGGTTGGATGCGCAATTGGCGGCGATGGATGCGGGCCAGCCGCCAGACAATTTTCTGCATGCCGATCAACTGCGTCGGCTTGATCGTGAATTGCTGCGCGATGCGCTGCGTGTGGTGAAGAACTTCCGCCAGCTGGTCCGCGCCGAGTTCCACCTTAGCCAATGAGCAGCCGATGAGCAGTCGATGAGCAGTCAATTCTCGATTGGCCGATGGTGGGCGCGTCGTCAGCATGGCGATGGCGAGTGGGGTGCCCTGTTTGATGCGCCAGCGCAAGACGAATGGGTCAGCCTTGATCTGGAAACTACCGGGTTGGACCCCGCCAGCGATCATATTCTCAGCTTGGCGGCGGTGCCGGTGCGCGCTGGTCGGGTGGTATTGTCGGAGCGCTTCACCCGCCGCATCCGCCCCGATCGCGGCTTTGATATCGAATCGATCCGTCATCACCACATCACCCCGGACGAGGCCGCCGCCGGCATTTCTGTCACCCCCGCCGTGCGCGAATTTCTGCACTGGCTGGGGCCGCGCCGATTGCTTGGCTACTATCTGGCGTTCGACCTCAAGATGCTCGCCCCCCATGTACGCACGATCACCGGCTTCGCCCTGCCCAACCCGCAGGTCGATCTGGCCGATGAGGTGTTGGCGCAACAACGGCGAATCAACCCCGATGCGCCGCAGAATCTGGATTTCCAGTTCATCGCCGATACGCTTGGCGTGCCGGTCGTTGGCCGGCATAGCGCACTGGGCGATGCCTGCACGGTGGCGATGTGCTGGCTGGCCTTGCGCGCCACGGGCTGGCGCGGCTGAAGGAAGGTTCCGGCTGGGCGCTTGTTCTCAGTTCAACAAACGCCGCGCCAATGCCGCCGCATCCAACCGCAGATCCGGGATCGCGGTTGATTCCCACAGATTGCCCAGCCGCAGGCTGCCGATTGCGGCCAGCCACGGCTGCGGTTTGCCGTTGCCATCGAGCACCGTGGCATCCGCAGTGCAATCAAAGCCCAGATCATGCGGGCCGGGGCGGGCAAGGCCGTCAGCCATCAGGCGGCACAGCAGCGGGTCATCAAAGCCACTGGTGCGGGTTTCGATGCCGGTGGCATTGACCAGCCAATCGGCCTGCAGCGTGCAGCTTTGATCTTGATGGCGCGGTTGCAGGCGCAGGGTGATGGCCGAATCCGTTGAGTGGGTTTCCAGCACACGGGCGGCACGCACCTGCAGCCGCCCGGCATCGATGCGCGCTTGCAGCTGCGCGGCCACCGCCGGGGCGATGCGATGCCGATGCACATCCCACAGGCGCACCGCATGGCGCAGAAACCGTTGTTGGTCGCGGCCATCAAGTGACTGCCAAAGCTCGCGCACGTGATGGCGAAGCGCATCCATCAACGCCTGCCAGCCGATACCATCCGCTGCGGCAGTGGCAGCCGTCTTGCGCAGCACGCTCAGGCGTTGGCCGAGCGGCATCGCCTGCAATGCGTGGCTGTCGAAATCGAGTTTTTGTTTGTGCGCGGGATGCGCCAGTGGCAACAGCCCGTGGCGCGAAACCACGCTGACCGTGCCGCGATGCCCGCGCGCATCCAGTGACAGCACGACATCGACCATGCTGAGCCCACTGCCGAGAATGACGATCTCGTCATCCAGCCCGATGCGGGTCAGCGCATCGGCATCCCAGGCGGAGATGATGCGTGCATGATTGGTATCGGCAGCAAACATGCGCGGATGATTGCCGGTGGCCAGCACGGTTTTTTGCGTGGTGATTTTTTCGCCATCGCCAAGCTCGATGCTGCAGCTCTGCCCATCGCGCTGCAAGCGCGTGGCCTGCTGGCTGATATGACGGAATTGCACCGCGCTTGCCGCTACCGCCTGTGCCAGACGTGCATGCAGATAATCGGCATAGTCGCGGCGCGGCCGGTAGCTGGTGGGATCGGCTTGGCCATCACGCGCACGCAGGAATTCGATGAAATCATCCGGGTTGTCGGCATCGGCACTCATGTTGCCGGCGGGGACATTCAACACATGGGCCGGATCATCGGTGCCATAGGCCACGCCCCGTCCCGGCTGGCCCGGTTCGATCAAGGCGATGCGCTGGCCGCTGCGGCCAGCGCGCAACAGCCGCAACGCCAACAACACCCCGGCGGCACCCCCGCCGATGATGGCGATATCGAATGTTTCTTTGTTTCCCATATCTGTATGCATTGCGGATTGGCGATCATGCTAACGCAGCGGGCCGGACAAAAAGAAACCCGCCGGTTTGGCGGGTTTGCGAGGCGCTGGATCGAGACAGTATTCAGCCCTTGATCGGGGGTTCGCCTTCGGCGTGCAGCCATGCAAAATTTGCAGTGTTCATGGTTATTCCTTCATCCATCAAAAACCGGCTGCCGCATCGCTGCGACAGCCGGGACTTACTTCAGCGTCACCAATTGCTTGATGACACCATCAAGGCCGCCAAACACGGTCAGCTTGTCGATCTTTTCGGTCACCTTTTCCAGCGCCTCCAACTCCTTCAGGCGCATCAAGACCGGGCTTTCCTCGATCAACTTGGCGGTGTTGAGCAACGAGCGGGTGGCGTTGGCCTCCTCGCGGCGGCGGATCACATTCGCTTGCGCCTGCTTTTCCGCCTGCACCACGCCATTCAAGATCTCGCGCATCTCGCCCGGCAGGATCACATCCTTGATGCCCACGCCTTGCACTTCGATGCCCAAGTCCTCGACCCGGCCAGCCACGTAAGCGAAGATTTCCGCATCCAGCGTGGCCTTGTCGCCCAGCAATTCGTCCAGCGTCTTGGCGGCAACCGCCTTGCGCAGGCCGTATTGCAGTTCGCGATACAGGTGGTCGCTGTACTTGGCCACCTTGCTGCGCGCAGCCACCGGGTCGGTAACGCGGATGCTGGCGGCCAAGTTGATGCGCAGGCTGACCTTGTCGCGGGTCAACAACTCTTGGCCCGAGACTTCCATCGCCTGTACACGCAGTTCGATGGTCTCGACCGCGACGTTCTTCTGGAAGTTCCAGAAGGCGTAGCTGCCGGCCCCGACCACATCCACCAGCGTGTTGTCGACATACACCAAGCCCGCTGATTCCGCCGGCACATCCAGCACTACGGCAAGCCTGGACAGCATGTCCAATTGGCGCAGGCGCTTCATGATCCGGGCATCGATGCGCAGGCCATCGGCCAGCGAGACACGCTCGACATCGACCTGCACCAGACCGCGCCAATACAGCTTGCGCACACCCGGCGGCAGCACGTCTTCGAGCTTGCCGTTTGCCGACACCAGACCGATCTCGTTCACGCCGATATCGGCCAGCACGAAGGTTTGCTCAAGCGAGTTGCCCATCGCACCGATCAACGCATCGACATCCGTACCGAAGTATTCCGGCTCACTGATATCGTGCATGACGATATCCAGTTGGTCGCGCAGCGCAAACAGGCGATGCACGCCCGGCGCCAGTACGCGCTCGAAACGACGGTTGCGATACACCAGGCCGCGCTCAGCATCACCGATCACGGCCCGCTTGGTCCAGAACATCATGGGATTCTCCTTGTCATTTGGCTCTGGTGATCCGGTTCGCTTGGCGGGGAACCGATGGCCGCTTGCCGGTGGTCACCCGCGCAGTGCGGGCGACGGAAAAGGTGGAAGTGCCGCTGACGTGAACCGGGCGGGCGGCCGCTGCCGTGGGTGGCGTCTTTCGTCGCGTACCGATGCGCCCATGCCGGCGTGCATCCGCTCACTTCGATGTCGGCCGCCAACGGGTGGCGGTGCTGGCGCGGTTCCCGCTGCGTGGATGGCCTTCAACGCGGTGTTTTGCGTCTCCAACTGCCCAGCGCACGCGGCGCTTCCGGGGGTGGGCTTGCGCCCGATTGGCTGATTTAGCGTCAGCATTCATGGAGCGGGAATCGAACCCGCGACACTCGGATTAACATTCCGATGCTCTACCGATCTGAGCTATCCAGTCGTGCAACGTGCGGGGGTCGAACCCGCAATCTTCGGAGTATTTCGTCCGATGCTCTACCTTTGAGCCAACGTTGTCCGCAACCGTCTCGTATCGACGTCGGCATACGCCACGGCAGCGCCGCGCGCACCGGACGGGCGTGGAAACCCGTACCGCAGCCGCCGAACAAGTATCGATTGCGCATTGCCGCCTGTTTCAAAGCGGCAACCCATTTGCGTCGCATCGCGCCATGGCCTGCACCGAGGCAACCAGATGCCGCGCCAAGTACAAGTGACCTCGTACTGTCGCGTCGCACGCCTCCCTTGCCTCGGGCCAGCATGCCCGGATGCCTCGGGATCGCGCGATGCACGCGTTGTTTCAACTCCCTTGCGAATGCCAAAACGAAAATGCCCCCGGCATGGAGTCCGAGGGCATTCGCGTTTCCTCGGAAGAATCGGGGCGACCGATCTTCCGTGGCGGGAATCGGTCAGTGGATCAGAAATTTGCCTTCATATGCGCAACGCAAGCACGAACTGGCACCACGCTTGTCAAGCGATGGCGTCAGGCGACTGGCGATGAGGTGTCTGTGCAACATGGTTGAAGTTGACGCCTTCGATGAAAGAAAGAATTCGCGCAGTTGGCGAAGAGTGCGCACGCTACACCCGGGCCCGCGAAATTGCAAACCCAATTTTTGCGAAACGGATCGGCGGTGAAATTGTCAGGTTGAGTGGTCAAGTGCCGCGATGGCCTTGCATCACTTGATCCAACGAGGCAGGCAAAAAGAAACCCGCCGGCCTCGATGCAACAAGGCGGGCGGGTTTCAGCAACGCTTTCCAACGAAGGCGATCAAGAATTACTTGATCTTGCCTTCCTTGTAGATCACGTGCTTGCGGACGACGGGATCGTACTTCTTCATCTCCATCTTGCCCGGGGTGTTCTTTTTGTTTTTGTCGGTGGTGTAGAAGTGACCCGTTCCTTCCGAGGAAATCAGGCGAATTTTGTC
>JAUNTK010000021.1:0-8792 GCA_030538735.1 Pseudomonadota bacterium | reverse complement strand
GCGCTTGGAGGGCATGTCGTCAGCTCCTTAAATCTTTTCGCCACGGGCACGCAGTTCGGCCAAGACGGAATCAATGCCGTTCTTGTCGATGGTGCGCAGGGCCTTGGTGGAAACACGCAGCTTGACCCAGCGGTTCTCGGAGGCCACCCAAAAGCGGCGTTCGTGAAGGTTGGGCATGAAGCGGCGGCGGGTTTTGTTCATCGCGTGCGAGACGTTGTTGCCGGTCGTCGTACGCTTGCCGGTGACTTGGCATTGGCGGGGCATAGTGCACCTCTTGTGTCCGTGGATGCTTCCCGTAGCCCGGGAAACGGCGGCCCCGGCGGCCTTGCGGCTGCCACGCGATACGGGGATAACCAGCGGCCGGAATCGCGCTTCGGGCACAGCCCATCAGCTGATGGGCGCAGGTAGCCGGGCATTATGTTGGATGTTGTGGGGGATTGCAAGCAACCTGCCGCCTCACCCCGCCTTCCCAGCCCCGGCCTTCTCGCGGGCGATAAACGCGCGGATTTCGTCTTCCAGCACCGGCAACGGGATCGAGCCGTGGGCCAGCACGGCATCGTGGAAGCGGCGCACATCGAACTTCGGGCCCAGTTCGCGTTCGGCTTCGGCGCGCAGTTGCATGATGACGATCTCGCCCAGTTTGTAGCTAAGTGCTTGCGCCGGCCACGAGATATAGCGATCCACTTCGGTGGTGACTTCGTGCTCGGATAGCGCGGTGTTGTCGCGCAGGTAGGCCAGTGCTTGGTCGCGGCTCCAGCCTTTGTGGTGGACGCCGGTATCGATCACCAACCGGCAGGCGCGCCACATGGCGTAGGTGAGGCGGCCAAAGTCATCGTAGGGGGTCTCGTAGATGCCCATTTCCTTGCCGAGCCATTCCGAATACAGGCCCCAGCCTTCGCCGTAGGCGCTGATGTATTCCTGCCGAAAGCCGGGTGTTTCGCCCATTTCCATCACCAGTGAACCTTGCAGCGAATGGCCGGGCGCGGATTCGTGCAGGGTCAGCGCGGGCAGGTTGTACAGCGGGCGCGAGGGCAGATCGTAGGTGTTGAGCCAATAGGTGCTGGCGCCGCCGCGGCCGGCTGTCCAGAACGGGGCGATATCCGGCGGTACTTCGACGATGGCGAAGCGGTTGCGCGGCAGTTTGCCGATGATCTTGCCGATCTCGCCATCCACCCGCTTGGAAATCCAGGCGGCGCGATTGAGCAACTCCTGCGGCGTCTTGGCATAGAACTGCGGGTCGGTGCGCAGGAAGGCGAGGAAATCCTGAAAGCGGGTTTCTGGCGATTGGCCGCTGAAGCCGAGGCTATCGATGATGGTGTCCATCTCGGCGCGGATTTGTGCGACTTCTTTCAGGCCGATCTGGTGGATTTGTTCGGGCGTGTAATCAAGCGTGGTGTAGTCGCGGATTTGCTGGCGATACCAGTTGGCGCCATCTGGCATCGCCTCGGCGGCCAGCGTCGGGCGTGCCTTCGGCATGTATTCATTGCGGAAAAATTCGAGCAACTTGGCATATGCCGGGATCACCGATTTTTGCAGCGCACGTTGGCCATCGGCGCGCAGTTGTTCTTGGGTTGCAGCGGGGATGCTGGCCGGCATCCGCTTGAACGGGGCGTACAACGCGGCTTGCTCGATATCCTTCAACTCAGCGACTTGGGCAATCGAGGCATCGCGGCCATCCAGGGTGGCGCGCGGCACAGAAAAGCCGCGTGCCAAGCCGGCCTGCATATTGACGATTTGCTGATCGAAATAACGCGGCACGTCATCAAGCATGGCGATATAGGCGCGGTAGTCGGCCTCGCTGCGCAGGGTGCGCTGGCCCATGAAGCCCAGCCACGACCAAAACGAGGAATCGGCATTGAACGGCATCTGGTAATCGTGATGACGCGCGCTGGCTACCCGGCTTTCGATCTGCGGGCGATAGACGCGGTAATTGATGCGCTCGGCGGCACTCAAACCGGCCGGGTCGATGCCCTCAAGTTCGGCCAGCACTTGCGCCCAAACCTTGAGCCGCTCAGCTTGCCTGTTGGCCGAGACATCCGGCAGGCGGGTGCGGCTGCGCGGGCTATCTTCATCGCCGGCGCTGCCATCTTGCTGCTGGCGCCATTTCCATTCGCGCTGATAGATCGCCTGAAAGCGCGCATCCATGCTGTTTTGCTGGGCCGCGCGGGTGGGCGAGGGCGTTTGCGCGTGACTGGCAGCGGCCAGCGACAACATCGGCAAGGCAAGCAGGATGGCGATAACCAGCGGTTTTTTCATGGCGCATAGATCGGCTAGAGGGGATGCCGAAGTATGCCAGCCCTGAGTATCGGCTCTGCCCTAGTGCGAGGCTTTATCGCGCCGCCAGCCGCGATGCTGGATATCCAGCCACAGGCTGTAGCTGGCGGTGAAGGTGGGAAACAGGTTTTGCAGGATGCCGACCGAATCGTTTTTGCCGAAGATGAAATAGCTGAGCGTCATCAGGCTGCCGATGATGCTCATGTACCAGAACACGCGCGGGATCACCGGCTTTTTTGCCCGTTTGCTGGCGATGAACTGCACCAGCCAGCGGCCACCAAACATCAGCGCGCCCACCCAGCCGATGATCTTCCACGGGCTCATGTGGATGCCGGTCCATTCCAGCCACGCAATCGGCATGTCCATGAAGCCGGGTGCTTGCTCGGCGGCTTGCGCGGCGATGTTGGCGATCAGTGACATCAGACTTCCTCGGTCGGCGTGCGTCGGCTGCGGGTTATCAACCACGCCACGCCGCGCAGGTCGCGGATGCCGACCAGTGCGCGGTTGAGATTGTTGTACTTCGATACACCGCTGGCGCGATGGCGGTGATTGACCGGCACGCTCACCGTTTGCCAACCGGCGCGCTGCATCAATGCCGGTAGATAGCGGTGCATATGGTCGAAGTAAGGCAGATCGAGAAAGGCCTCGCGCTCGATCAATTTGATCCCGCAGCCGGTATCGGGGGTGTTATCGCGCAGCATCCGGGCGCGGATTGCATTGGCCCATTTCGATGCCCAACGCTTGCTGCCGGAATCCTGCCGATTGACCCGCCAGCCGGCAAACAATTTGGTGTCGGGCGATGCGGTTTCGCGCTCAGCCAGCAGCTTTGGGATATCGGCGGGATCGTTCTGGCCATCGCCATCGAGGGTGGCGATCCACGGCGCGCGCGCAGCCTTGATGCCATTGCGTACCGCCGTGCTTTGCCCGCTGTTGTGCAGATGGCGGATGATGCGCAACTCCGGTGTACCCGCTTTCAATGCCTGCAACCGCAGCAGCGTGGCGTCTTTCGACAAGTCATCGACATACACGATCTCGAACGCGATCACCCCACGCAACGCAGCGGCGATCTCGCCGACCAACGGTGCGATATTGTCCTCTTCGTTGTAGACCGGCACCACGACCGACAACTGTGGGGCATCACGCATGCGCGTCTCCAAAGTATTCGCGGCACCATTCCACCACCGGTGGCAGGCCGAGTTCGATCGGCGTGGCCGGGTCGAAGCCAAACGCGGCCTCGGCGCGCCGCGTATCGGCCATCGTTTCCAGCATGTCGCCGGGTTGCAACGGCTTATAGATTTTTTCCGCCGTGCGGCCAGCGGCGTGTTCGATCACGGCGATGAAATGCTCCAGCTCGACTGGCGTGTGGTTGCCCAGATTGAATACCTGATGCGGCACGCGGGCCGTGGATGGATGGGCGAATGCGCCCAGCACGCCAGCCACGATATCGCTGATATGGGTGAAATCACGGCGCATCTTGCCGTGATTGAACACCTCGATTGGGCGACCGGCCAGCACCGCGCGCGAGAACAATAGCGGCGCCATATCCGGCCGACCCCACGGGCCGTACACGGTGAAAAAACGCAGCCCGGTGGCCTTCAGCCCGTACAACTGGGCGTAGCTGTAGGCGATCAATTCGTTGGCGGCCTTGGTCGCGGCATACAGCGAGCGCGGCTGGTCGATGCGTTGATCCTCGGAGAACGGCGGCTGCGCCGAATCGCCATACACCGATGACGAGCTGGCATACAGCAGATGCCCGACGCCACGATGCCGGCAGAGCTCTAGCAGGTTGACGAAACCCACCAGATTGCTCTGCACATAGGCCTGCGGGTTTTGCAGCGAATAACGCACGCCAGCCTGCGCGGCGAGGTGGATCACGCGCCTTGGTGCCGCCTCGTCGAACAGTGCGGCCATGGCAGCGGCATCGGCCAAATCGATGCGGCGGATATCGGCATCCGGGCAAAGTGCGGCCACCCGGTCATGCTTGATCGCTGGGTCGTAGTAATCGTTGAAGTTATCGAGGCCGATGACGCGATCACCGCGCGCCAGCAGCGCACGGCAGACATTGGCGCCGATGAAGCCGGCCGCGCCGGTGACGAGAATCGGGGAATCGCCCATGGCGAATTATTTGCGCAGGCGCTCGATCACGCCATCAAGCGCATCCAGCGAGCCGTAATGGATCACCAGCTTGCCGCGCCCACCGCGCCCGTGCTGCACCGCGACCTTGCTGGCCAGCAACTCGGATAGCTCGTTTTCCAGCGTGGCGATATCGGCCGAAGGCAACGCCTTGCTGCGTTTGGCCGGCGTGCTGACGACTTTGCCAGCCGCCAGTTGCTGCACGCGGTGCTCGACTTCACGCACGCTCCAACCTTCTGCCGCCGCTTGCCGCGCCAGCGCAATCGCCGCTTGCGGGGCCAGCGATAACAGGGCGCGCGCATGGCCCATTTCGATGGCGCGTTGCTGCACCAGCACGCGGATATCTTCGGGCAGCTCCAACAGGCGCAGCAGGTTGGAGACTGCCGCGCGCGAGCGGCCAACGGCTTCGGCGGCCTGTGCGTGGGTCAGGTCGAATTCGTCGATCAGCCGTTGCAGCGCCTGCGCTTCTTCCAGCGGGTTGAGGTCTTCGCGCTGGATGTTTTCGATCAACGCCATCGCGATCACGGTGCGGTCATCCAACTCACGCACCACCGCCGGGATTTCGATCAGGCCCGCCAGTTGGGTGGCGCGCCAGCGGCGTTCACCGGCAACGATTTCGTATTTGTCCTTGCCCAGTTGGCGCACCACCACCGGCTGCACCACCCCCTGCGCCTTGATCGAATCGGCCAGTTCTTGCAGCTTGTCGTCATCCATCGTGCGACGCGGCTGGTACTTGCCCGGCTGCAAATGCTTGACCGGCAGGCGCTTGAGTTTATCGCCGGGCTGGGCCTCCAGCGGCGCGGTTGGGGCGGCGGCATTCGGCCCCAGCAGGGCTTCCAGGCCACGGCCAAGGCCGCGCTTCTTGGGGGCTGATTTGGCGGCACTCATGCAGCGTTCTCCTTGGCTTTGTTCGCCTGCTCGCGCTCAAATTGGCGGCGCAATATTTCACCGGCCAGCCCCAGATAGGCCACGCCGCCGCGCGATGCGCGATCGTAGCCGACGATGCTCTGGCCGTGGCTGGGTGCTTCGGCGACGCGCACATTGCGCGGCACGATGGTGCGGAATACTTGATCGCCGAAATGCTGCACCAACTCGGCCGATACCGCATTGGCCAGATTGTTGCGCACATCAAACATGGTGCGCAGCACGCCCTCGATTTCCAGCGCCGGGTTGAGCTTTTGCTTCAGCGCATCGATGGTTTGCAAGAGCGCGCTCAAGCCTTCCAGCGCGTAGTACTCGCATTGCATCGGCACCAACACCGAGTCGGCGGCGGTCAGCGCATTGAGGGTGAGCAACGACAGCGCCGGCGGGCAATCGATGATGATGTAGTCGTAATCGCCGCGCAGTTCATCCAGTGCGCGCTTCAGCCGTTGTTCGCGGCCGGGCTCGTCCATCAGGGCGATTTCGGCGGCGGTCAGGTCGGTGTTGCCGGGCATCAGCGCATGGCCTTCCTCGGTCTGCACGATGGCCTCACGCGGGCGCACCTCTTCCAGCAGGACATCGCAGGTGGAATACGCGACTTCGCGTTTGTCGATGCCGCTGCCCATCGTGGCATTGCCCTGCGAGTCGAGATCGACCAGCAGCACGCGCTTGGGCGTGGCAGCCAGCGCGGCGGCCAGATTGACGGCCGTGGTGGTCTTGCCGACGCCGCCTTTCTGGTTGGCAACCGCGATCACTCGGGCCATGGTTCGGGGTGTCCTGTTGGGCAATGGGGGCGCCGCAAGAACCGGCGGCAGGACTGCCCATTATGCCTGTCTCGTCTGACGATCAGGGGATGCGGCTGACCACGGCCAGTTGCCGAGTGGCGGCCAGCCCGGGCACATCCAGTTCGCGGGTTTCATCCAACTGCCAGCCGGGCGGTAGCTGGCCGGCTTCTTCGTTGATGGTTTCCGCCTTCATCGCCAGCAAGTGGCCGCCGGGGGCAAGCAGATGGCCGCCGAAGGCGATGAGCTTGTCCAGCGTGGCCAGCGCCCGTGCGGTGATCTGCGGGTACTGGCCGGGCTCATCCAGCGCTTCGGCGCGCGATTGGGCCACCCGTGCATTGGGCAGGCCCAGTACGCGGATCGCCTCGCGCATGAAGCGCGCCTTCTTGCCATTGGATTCCACCAGCGTCACCGTGCAGCCGGGCCGGGCGATGGCAATCGGGATGCCGGGCAGGCCGGGCCCGGTGCCAAGATCGGCCAGCGGCGCATCGGCCACATGCGCCACCATCGCCAGCGAATCCAGCAGATGCTTGGCCACCATCTCGCGCGGGTCGCGGATCGCGGTCAGGTTATAGGTGCTGTTCCACTTCACCAAGAGGCCCAGATAGGTCATCAAGGGCGGTGTCAGCGCATCGGCATCCAGCCCGAGTTGGTGGATGCCAGCGCGCAAGCTGGGTTCGATATCGGCGGGGAGCGTGCTCATGGCGCAAGTATCGCAGGCGCGGCGGGCATCGCTGCATGCGGCAGCCACGCCACGGTGGCGAGATGGCCATCGACCGCCGGTAATTCGCATATCCGCCAATCCGGCGCACGGCCCAGCCGTGGGTCGCATTCGGCCAGCACAAGGCCGGTCGCGCCGTCTTCAAAACGCAGCTTTTCCAGCCCGAAGGCGATGCCATGCCCATGCGCCTTCAGCACCGCCTCTTTGGCGCACCAAATGCGCAGGAACAGGCGCTCGGCAGCGGCGGCTGGCAGACGCGCCAGCCATTCGGCCTCAGCCGGATGGAAATAGCGCCGGGCGATGGCCACGGCATTTGGGCGCGCGCGGATGCGCTCCAAATCGCAGCCGATATGCAGGCCGTGGCCGGTGGCGATCAACAGCAGCGCGCCGCTATGGCTCCAATTGACATCGTGCCCGGCCCACGGCGCGGCCAACCGTGGGCGGCCACGGCCGTCGCGCTGGAGCGGCACGGCGGCGGGCGCGATCTGCCAGCGCGCCGCCAGCCAATCGCGGGCGATCGGCTCGGCGCGGGCGCCAGCGCCGAGCGGCAGAAAAACGTGGTCGGGTGGGTTCGGCATCAGCCAAGCGTAGCGTTTAGCGCGCGAATCGCTAAGCTTGGCGTCCGATTTTACTGCCTACGCCGATGAACCCGCCCAGCCAGCCCGATGCCATTCCCTTGATCGCAGGCGATGACGATGCGTTGTTGCTATGCGGGCCGCAGCCGCTTACGCGCGGGGAATTTCGTCGCCGCGTTGCGGCCTTGGCGCGGGCATTGCCCGAGGCACCGTTCGCGATCAATCTTTGCGAGCGCCGCGATCACTTTATCGCCGCGTTCTGCGCTGCCGGCCTGCGCGGGCAAACCAGCCTGTTGCCGCCCTCACGCGCACCGCAGGCGGTGGCCGAGGTGGCGGCCGCGCATCGGGGCGCTTCGCGTTTGGTCGATGGCGCTGCCGATGTTGATGGGTTTGATGTGCGGGTAAATGGCCCGTTGCCGGCGGCGGCTGGTCAGCGGGTTGCGCCGGCGGCATTGGCGATGATCGCCTTCACTTCCGGCTCCACCGGCACGCCCTCGGCGCATGCCAAAACCTGGGCCGCCCTGGCACATACCGATGCCGCCAATCAGCACTATTTGCAGGCCGTTTGCGGTGGCCCGGCGGCCATCGTGGCGACCGTGCCGCCGCAGCATATGTATGGCATGGAGTTATCGGTGTTGCCGCCGTTGCTGGGCGGCTTCAGCGTGCATCCGGGGCGGCCGTTCTTCCCGCAGGATGTGGCGGCCGCCTTGGCCGAATGCCCGGCCCCGCGCCTGTTGGTCACCACCCCGGTGCATCTGCGCGCACTGCTGGAATCCGGGGTGAAATTGCCGCCCTTGGCGGCGATGGTGACGGCAACCGCGCCGCTGCCGGTCGAATTGGCGGTGGCCGCCGAGCAGCGTTTTGATTGCGAATTGCACGAAGCATTTGGCGCCACCGAGGTCTGCATCATTGCCTATCGGCGCACGGCGCTGACGACGCGCTGGCAATTGCTGGCGGGCGTTGAACTCACGCCCGCAGCGGATGGCACCGAAGTGCGCCGGCCATCGTTGGATACGCCGGTGATGCTGGCCGATATCGTTGAGCTGGCCGATGACGCACGCAGTTTTGAGTTGCGCGGCCGCCAAGCCGACCTGCTGGAAATTGCCGGCAAGCGCGCCTCGCTGGCCGACCTTACCCGCCGCCTGCAAGCCGTGCCCGGCATCCGCGATGGCGCGATGCTGCAACTCGATGCCGATGCCAGCGGCGTTGGCCGCTTGGTGGCCGTGGTGGTCGCCGATGACGGGCTTGCCGATAGCGCGATTCTCGCTGCCCTGCGCCAAGCCAGCGATGCGGTATTTCTGCCGCGCCGCATCGTGCGGGTGGATGCACTGCCGCGCAATGAAACCGGCAAGCTGCCCAGAAGTGCGCTGCTGGCGATGCTCGATC
>JAUNTK010000020.1 GCA_030538735.1 Pseudomonadota bacterium | reverse complement strand
AAATTGGCCGTATGGGCGACGCGGCAATGAGCGCGCATTCAAGGCGCATGATGTCGGCCGTGCCCGCCATCGGCATCAACAGGCACACGGGCGCGCGAGGGATCAATCGATGAAGATTCTGGTCACAGGCGGCGGCGGTTTTCTCGGCCAAAAACTCTGCCAAGGGTTGGTCGAGCGTGGCCATCAGGTCATCAGTTTCAATCGCGGCCACTATCCGGCGCTGGAGGCAATGGGTGTCGGCCAAATCCAAGGTGATCTGGCCGATCACGCTGCCATCCTCGGCGCTGCCGAGGGCGTGGATGCGGTCTTCCACAACGCGGCCAAGGCCGGGGCCTGGGGCAGCTATGCGAGTTACCACAGCGCCAATGTAGTCGGCACCGAGAACGTGATCGCCGCGTGTCGTGCGCACGGCATTGGCCGGCTGGTTTACACCTCCACGCCCAGCGTCACCCATCGCGCGACCCATCCGGTCGAGGGCGGCACGGCCGATGACGTGCCGTATGGCGAGGATCTGAAAGCGCCCTACGCGGCGACCAAAAAAATCGCCGAACAAGCGGTGCTGGCGGCCAATGATGCGGCGCTTGCCACTATCGCGCTGCGGCCGCGCCTGATCTGGGGCGTGGGCGACAATCATCTACTGCCAAATCTGGTCAAGCGTGCCAAGGCCGGCAAATTGGCCTTGGTCGGCAATGGCCGGAACGTGATCGATACCACGTATGTCGATAATGCCGCGCAGGCGCATTTCGATGCCTTCGACCATCTCGCCCCGGGCGCGGCCTGTGCCGGGCGCGCCTATTTCATCAGCAATGGCGAGCCGTGGACGATCGAGCGCACCATCAACGCCTTGTTGGCTGCGGCGGGCGCGCCGCCGGTAGATCGGCATATCCCGTTTCGCCTCGCGTATGCCGCGGGTTGGTTGGCCGAGCGGCTGTGGCCCGCGTTGCGGCTTAACAGTGACCCGCCGATGACGCCCTTTCTTGCCGAGCAGTTGGCGACCACGCATTGGTACAGCATGGAACCGGCGCGGCGTGATTTTGGTTACGTGCCGAAGGTATCGATGGAGGAGGGTTTACGCCGCGTTGCCGAGGCTTTCGTCCAGCCGGGATAAAATGCCCGGATGAGCCAATCGCTGCCCTTCAACTGGAAAGTCCCAGCCGGCCGTGCGCTGGAACTCGCACTCAACCGCGCGCTGGCGCTGGATGCCGATACGCGCGCGGAATTGACGGCGCTTGATGGCCGCCGCGTCGCGCTGACGCTGGATTCTCCGCCCTTGGCGCTGGCCGTCACCGTGGCCGGCGAGGCGCTGAACGTCGGCCCGGTGGGCGATGCCGACCGCGCCGATCTTTCGGTGCGCAGCACGCTGGGTGGCTTGCTCAAACAATTGCCGATGCTGCGCCGTGATGATGCGCCGCCGGTGGGCCAATTGCGCATCGAAGGTGATGCCGAATTGGCGCGCCGCCTGCAACGCCTCGCCGAGCGTTTCGACCCCGATTGGGGCAAGCCATTCGCGGCGGTGTTTGGTGATGTACTGGGCACGCAGATCGCCAACGCGCTGGCCTTCGCATTGCGCCGTGCGCAGATCGCGGCAAAGGAATTTGCCGGCAGCGCCGCCGATTACCTCACCGAAGAATCGCGCGATGTGGTGGGCCGCGAAGAACTCAACGCCTTCCACGATGATGTCGATGCCGTGCGCGATGATGTCGAGCGCATCGCCGCACGCATCACCCGCCTGAAGGGTGGCGCATGAGGGTATCGCGATGAAATCGGCCCGCCGCGCCTGGCGTATCGGTCGGGTCTTGCTGCGCTACCGCTTGGATGCCTTGCTTGATGGCACCTCGGCCGAGCGTTGGCTGAAGCTGGCGCGGCCCTTCGTGCCCAGCGCCAGTGCCGATGTGCAAGCGATGCCGCGTGGCCAGCGCCTGCGCATGGTGCTGCAAGAACTTGGGCCGATCTTCGTCAAATTTGGCCAGATACTTTCCACCCGCCGCGACCTGATGCCGCCCGATGTGGCCGAAGAATTGGCGCTGCTGCAAGACCAGGTGCGGCCTTTCGATGGCGCGCAGGCACGCCGCATCGTCGAGCACACGCTGGGCAAACCGATCGAAGAATTATTCGCCCGCTTCGATATCCAGCCGCTGGCCTCGGCCTCGATTGCGCAAGTGCATGCGGCCACGCTGCACGATGGCCGCGACGTGGTGGTCAAGGTGCTGCGCCCGGATATCGATGCGGAAATCGCCGGTGATATCGCCCTGTTGTACGACCTCGCCAGCGTCATCGAGCACACCCACCCCAATGCCGACAAAATCCGCCCGCGTGAAGTGGTGGCGGAGATCGAAACCACGCTCGCCGCCGAGCTTGATCTGCAGCGCGAGGCCGGCAATGCCAGCGTGCTGCGCCGTAACTGGCTGGGCAGCGCCGACCTGTACGTGCCGGAAATCATCTGGAGCCACACCGGCAAACAGGCGATGACGATGGAGCGGGTGCGCGGCATCCCCAGCGATGACATCACGCAACTGGATGCCGCCGACATCGACCGCAAGGCGCTGGCGGCGAAAGGCGTGCGCGTGTTTTACGAGCAGGTGTTCCGCGACAATTTCTTCCATGCCGATGCCCATGCCGGCAATATCTGGGCAGACCCAGAGCGCAAACAAAACCCGCGTTTCATCGCGCTGGATTTCGGCATCATGGGCCAGCTGTCGCGTGAGGACCAGTACTACCTCGCCGAGAACTTCATGGCGATCTTCAAGCGCAACTACCGCCGCATCGCCGAGCTGCACATCGAGGCGGGCTGGATGCCGGCCAATGTGCGCATCGACGAATTGGAAGCCGCCGCACGCGGCATCTGCGAGCCGTACTTCACCCGCCCGCTGTCGGAGATATCGCTGGCCGAGGTGCTGGGCAATTTGTTCCGTATGGCGCAGCGTTACCAGCTCACCTTGCAGCCGCAGTTGATCCTGCTGCAAAAGACCTTGCTCAATATCGAAGGCATTGGCCGCCTGCTCGACCCCAAGCTGGATATCTGGGCGGTGGCGCGGCCGGTGCTGGAAACGATTCTGGTTGAGCGTTACAGCCCGAAACGGCTGGCGCGCGAATTTGCCCAACGCCTGCCAGAGCTGGTGACCCACGCCCCGGAAATGCCGGGCTTGGTACACGCCTGGCTGAAGCAACAGGTGATCGGCGAGCATCGCATCAAGATGCAATCGCACGATTTGCGCGTGCTGTCGAAAGACCTGCACATCATGCAGAAGCGGATGATTTCCGCCGTGCTTGGGGTCGGCCTGTTGATCGTCGCCAGCGTGCTGTATGTGCTGGAGGCGGGCGGCCCGCGCATCATCAATATCCCAGTATCGACGTGGGTGGCCGGTTTGGGCGGACTATGGGCTTTGTTTGCCGCGTGGCCGAGGCGGCGGCGCAAATAGGCGGCGGGTGCGGCTGCCGGCGATGTGTTGCCGTTACGCCCGGCGATCGGCCAATACCGCCAAACCAAGCAACAGCAAGGCGGCAACCTCCATCAGGGTGAACACGCCACCGACTATGGCATAGCCTCGCTCGATCCACTGCGAGTCGATGGCGAGCGGGATCGGCGACTCGATTTGGATCACCATCAGCGCCACATACAGCACCGGCGAGATCAGGGTGATCGCTATAAACAGGCCGACCCCAGTCAAGGCCAAGGGCCGCGCCTTGCCCAGCGCCGATTCCGGCGTGCGCAGGATGCGTACCAGCAGATAGCCCAGCACCAGCAGCATCAACAGCATCTTGGGCAGATAGCGGACCAGAAACATTTGGATAATGTCGAAATCGGCGGTCATTGCGTGGGCTCTCCTGTTGTTAATTGCGTGGTGCCGATGCCAGCCGCAGCTGGGCATACACCGGGTCGGTATCCGGGCGCTGGCCGTGCCATAGCTCGAAGGCTTCCGCCGCTTGTTCAACCAACATACCAAGACCATCGTGCACACGGCTGCAGCCCAGCCGATGCGCCCACGCCATGAACGGCAGTGCCGCGCGGCCATAGTTGAGATCGACGCAGGCCGAATCCGTGCCGACGAGGTTATCGGGCAGGTCAAGGGTTTGGTCGCCATGCCCGGCCGAGGTGGCGTGGATGACCAAATCGAAGCTGCCCATGGTCGGCAGTTCGTCAAGGATGCAGGCGCGCAGGCGCGGGCTGGTATCGAGGCGGTCGATCAAGTCGTAAGCACGCGCGCGGGTGCGGTTGGCGATAACCAATTGCTCTATATCGGTATTGAGCATGGCCGGCGCAACGCCGTGCGCGGCACCGCCGGCACCGATCAACAACACGCGGCGGTCATGCAGTTCGATGCCGTGGCGTTGCTGCAAATCGCGGACAAACCCGACGCCATCGGTATTGTCGCCATCCCAGCCATCATCGCGGCGGGTCAGGGTATTGACCACGCCGGCCTTGCGCGCGCGATGGCTGAGGTTGCGGCACAGATCGGCGGCATCGGATTTATGCGGCACGGTGATGTTGGCCCCGACGCCACCGGCATCGGCAAAGCGGCGCAGGGCATCGGCGAGATCATCGGCCGGGGTGTCGATCGCCTGATAATCCAATTCAATGCCGAGCTGCTGGGCGAAGGCGGCATGGATGCGCGGCGACAGCGAATGCGCCACCGGCTGGCCAAACACGGCGAAACGGGGAAGTGACATCAATCGGGTTCCTTGCGATGGCGGCGCGCCGCCATCAGCCAAGTTGGTGCGTGTAGCAATACTGGGTCTTGTCGCGGGTATAGCCCATCGCCGGATAAAACAGGTGGGCATCATCGCGCAGGCTGTTGGCGCGCACACGCAGGCGGGCAACGCCGCGTTTGTGCGCCCACAATTCGGCGGCGGTCAGCAGCGCGCGGCCGGCACCGCCACGCCGATGATCGGGATCGACCGACAGGCCGACGATCTCCACCATCGCGCCGGATTCCAGCATCAGGCGTTGCTCGGCGGCGATGTAGCCGTGTACCCGGTCATCCTCGTCGCAGGCGACAAATACGACCTCGGTCGGGTCATCGAGCAGTTTGCGCAGGCGGCGTGCGATGTCGTCGGGCTCGGCGGCGTGGCCTAGCAAGCCGGCCAGATGCGCAATCGCGCCAGCGTCTTCCTGGCGGGCGTGGCGGATCGAAAGTGCGTTGGCCGTCATGCTGCGTGTGCCTCGTTGAGCCAGCGTGCGGCATCCAGCGCGAAATAGGTCAGTACCGCATCGGCCCCGGCGCGTTTGAAGCCAAGCAGTGCTTCCATTGCGCAGGCGCGCTCATCCAGCCAGCCGTTTTGCGCGGCGGCCTTCAGCATCGCGTACTCGCCGCTGACCTGATACACAAAGGTCGGCACGCCGAATTCATCCTTGACCCGGCGCACGATATCCAGATACGGCATACCGGGTTTGACCATCACCATGTCGGCACCCTCGGCGATGTCTTGATCGACTTCGCGCAGGGCTTCATCCGCATTGGCCGGGTCCATCTGATAGGTGTATTTATCGGCCTTGCCCAGCGCGGCGGCACTGCCCACCGCATCGCGGAACGGGCCATAAAACGCGCTAGCGTACTTGGCGCTGTAGGCGAGGATGCGGGTGTGGATATGGTTTTCTGCTTCCAACTCGCCACGGATCGCAGCGATGCGGCCATCCATCATGTCGCTGGGTGCGACGATATCGGCACCGGCCTCGGCATGCGATAGCGCCTGCTTGACCAGCGCCTCGACGGTTTCATCGTTCATCACGTAGCCGTTGTCATCCAACAAGCCATCCTGACCGTGCGAGGTATACGGGTCGAGCGCGACATCGGTAATCACGCCCAATTGCGGGAAGCGCGATTTCAGCGCCCGCACCGCACGCTGGGCGAGGCCGTCTTCTTGCCAGGCGGCTGCGGCATCGAGCGATTTCGCCCCTGGCGCAGTTACCGGAAACAGCGCGATGGCGGGGATGCCGAGCTGGCACATTTCCTCGCCGACCTTCAGCAACTCATCAATCGACAAACGCTCGATGCCGGGCATCGAGCCCACCGGGGCACGGCCATCCAACTCATGGACAAACACCGGGTAGATCAGATCGTTGGTGGTGAGAACGCTCTCGCGCATCAGCCGGCGCGAGAACACGTCGCGGCGCATACGCCGGGGACGGGTATAGGGATAACTGCTCATCCGCGCATTTTACGCCTGCGCAGCGTTTACAGCAGGCCGCCACCCAGGATCAGACGGATACCGCCAAACACGCTGGCGATCAGGCACAGGATCAGGCCCGCCGTGGCGCTACCGCTGCGCTGTTTGCCGGACATGCCAATCGCCGAGATGATGATGCCGATGATGGAGAACGGGATCACCAGCCAATTCAACCAGCCCAGCAGCGGAATCAGGGCAAACAACATGCCCATCATGGCGAAGATGCCCCAGATCAATCCAAGTGCGCCCATGTCCGATCCTGTTGCCGATGCAGCGGGTATTGTCGCTGATCGGCGGGCGGTTGAGAGGCGGGCGTCTTGCGATTGAAGCTCAGCCGTGCACGCCGTCGATTTCGATCGCCAACTCGCGTCGGCAGATCGCCGCGTGCAGGATGATGTGCGGCACCGAATTGCCCAGCCGCGCGGCAAGCGCACGCTCGACCAGCGGCAGATCGGCGGCATCGCGGACATAGACCTTGAGCCGGGTGCCGGCACCAAAGCTGGGCGGCAATTCCGGCTGGCGTTGCCGGGCGGCGGTCAGGAGCGCATCGAAATTGTTGAAGGTTTCATCGATTTGCTTCAGCAACTCGCCGGCGTGCTGCGAGGCGTGGCCAACCACCGCCGCTGTGCCGGAGAGCAGCAACGGGGTCTGGTTCAAGGTTGGCGGCAGCATCGCGCGGGCAAAGCTGGGCGATTGCGGGCCGTATTGGCGTGGGTAGCGGTAGGCGCTGACCTGGCGCGGGTTTTCCACTGGCCGACCGGCGGCCTTCGCGGCTAGCCAATACACCTGCAGCACGCGCGCGGCATCGGAGCGGCCGATGGCGGTGGCGGCGGGCAGCAAATCGGTGCTGAAATTGCCCAGCCCTTCGGCACGGCCGACGCAGAACTCGCGGTAACGCTCGGTATCGCCTTCGCCGACGGTGATCGCGTCAAAGTAATTCCAGATCCGCAGCATGTGCGGGAAGCCCTGCGCGGCCACATGCGCGCTCATCCGCGTGTAGGCATGGCGGGCGGCGGCCAGGATGCCGTCCCCGGTTTCGGCGACATTGATCGCACCAAACAGCAATTCGTCATCGCTGGCCCATTGCACATCGCCATCGCGGCCGTGGGCGACGGGCGTGTGGGCGCGCCAGATTTCCAGCCGGGCCTCGCCATGCAGGTCAAGCGGCACATTCAGCCAGCGCGGGTTATCGATCTGCGGCGCATCGGCACCAAAGCCGAACGCGGCCAGCACATCGGGCTTGGCCAGCCACACGGCGGGGTCACCGGCCTCGACGTAATCCACCTGCAAATGCGGATGGCGCAGCTCGGGTTGCATCGCCTGTTGAATCATTTCTGCAAGGTCTCCTCGCGCATTTCCAGCGCCACTTGTTTGCGCCGCCGGCGCCAGGCGCGCCAGGCATCGCCGGCCTGTTGCAGTGCGGTCAATCGATAGAACAGGCGGAACAGGCGCAGCCGGCGGCGCACCGGGCCGGCATTGAATACATCGCCAACCAAGAGCGAGACCACGGCGCGCTCAACCCCCAGCACGTCACGCGGTGCGCCGAACATCGCCTTCATCGTCGGCGAGGTGAAGCGGTAGATGAACCACTTGAACTCATCGAGGCCGGCATCAAGCTCGCGTTGCAGGCGTTTTTGCAGGGCGGCTTCGCGCGCAGGGGTGCGCAGGATGGCATCGACCATCAATGCGGACTGCTCGGCGCTGTGCATGGCGAGATACACGCCGGATGAAAACATCGGATCGACAAACGCATAGGCATCGCCGATCAGCGTCCAGTGTCGGCCGTGCATCTCGCGGCATTGGTAGGCGTAATTGCCGGTGACGTGTACCGGCGCGATGCGCTCGGCACCCTGCATGCGCCCGGCCAGCTCCGGGATGCCCTGCAACGTATCCATCAGAAATTGCTCGCTGCCGACCCGGCGGGTCTTCAGATAATCCGGCCAACACACCGCGCCAACGCTCATCGATCCATCGCGCAGCGGGATCATCCATGCCCAACCGTGTTCATGCCGGTAGATGCTGACATTGCCGGCATTGCGGCCCTGGCGGCGGGCGACACCACTGAAATGGCTGAATATCGCCGCCGATGCGTGGCGCGGGTTGCGTTGCTTGAGCTTGAGCTGACTGCCCAGAAACGTGTCGCGGCCGCTGGCATCCAGCAGGTAGCGCGGCCGCCAGGGCCGGCCACCGGCATGCACGATGATCTGCCCGTCAGCACCCAGCTCGACGCGCTCAACCGGGGTTTCATCGCGGGTATCAGCGCCGTTTTCGCGGGCATGCTCGAACAGCAACTGGTCGAACTCGTCGCGCTTGACCTGAAACGCAAAGCCGGGGTTTTCGCGCAGTGCGCGGCCGAAATCGAAGACGTTGAAATCGCCATCATCGGCGGGGAAATCCGCGCCCAGCTTCAAGACGCCGATCTCGCGCACTTTCTCCAGCGCGCCGATACGCTGCAGGATCGGCATGTTCATCGGCAGCAGTGATTCACCGATGTGAAAGCGCGGATGGCGATCCTTTTCCAGCATCGTTACCCGCCAGCCGCGCTGGGCCAATACGCTGGCCGCGCAGCTGCCGGCGGGGCCGCCGCCAATGATCAGGACATCGATGTTGATCGGGCCGGGATCGGCGTGGGATGAGGGGGCGGGCTGTGGCATCGAAAACGGGTTTTGCCGGCGAATCAGCGCAATTCATCTGGGAACAGTGGCGCGGATGATAGCGCGCCCGTTACTCTTTGCCGTGTTCCGCCCGTGTCGGGCGGGCTTTTGCCGAGGAAGTTTGCCGATGCCTACCCAAACCGAAGCCGAACGCGCGCTGGCCGAATTGCTGGTCGAGAGCCTGAATCTGGAGGATGTCGAGCCCGGCTCGATTGATCCAGAGGCAGCGCTGTTCAATACCGGGCTAGGGCTGGATTCGATCGATGCGCTGGAGCTGGCCTTGGCGATCTCGAAAAAATACGGCTTCCAGCTGCGCTCGGACAATGAGGACAACCGGCACATTTTTGCCTCGCTGCGCGCCCTTTCCGAGCATATCGAGCAGAACAAGGCGGCTGGCTGAGCCATGAGCGGATCGCCCGAGCGGCCGACGCCGGTGTTGCTGGCGCTGGCGCAGCCGCTCTTGCTGCTGGCCTATGTGCCGCTGGCGCATTTGTCGGTGCTCTACGCCGATCCGCGGCTTGTTGCCGCCGCATTGGCGGTGATCGTGCTGGGGTTTTTGCTTGATGGCTTGTGGCAGTGCAGCAGACGCGCCTGGCTGGGCTTGCTGCTGGCGGCGGCGCTGCTGCTGTGGGGCGCGGCGCGGCCGGGGTTTTCGCTGGCGCTGCTGCTGGTGCCGGTGGTGTTTCTGGGCATGTTCAGCTGGCTGTTCACCCGCACCCTGCTGCCCGGCCGCACGCCCTTGATCAGCCGGATCGTGGCGGCGATGGAGGGTGATGCCGATGGCCAGCTGAGCCCGGAGCTGTATCGCTATTCACGCAATCTGACCGTGATCTGGGCACTGGCGCTGGGGTTGCTGGCGCTCAGCAATCTGCTGCTCGCCCTGATTGCGGTGCCGGGCGGGCTGCTGGCGGAGCTCGGGATCAGGCCAGTCGTTCAGGTCAGCGATAGGCAATGGTCGTGGTTTGCCAACATCGTCAATTACGGCGTGGTTGGGCTGATTTTCGTCATCGAGTACATCTGCCGGGCGCATCGGTTCCCGGGCCGCTACAAGAGCCCGCTGGATTTCATCCGCCGCGCCGCCGCACTGGGGCCGGTGAAATGGCGCGAATTGTTGCGCTGAGCCGAGTATCCTTGTCGCCGCAAGCAGAAGGTATTGGATGTCGGCGGTAGCGATGAAAAGTGGGCGCAAGGAAGGCTGGACGCCGATCGGGGCGTTGCAATTTGTTTACGTGATGATCTGGACTGCCTTCTGGATCAGTTTGGCGATCCTGATGCGCGGGCTTTCCGGCTCGGCGCGCATCCCGCTCAGGATGGGCGCGCGGCTGTGGGCACCGGGCCTGATCGGTGGCGCGGGCGCACGCCTGAAGGTTGAAGGTGCCGAGGCGATTGATTGGTCGCAGCCCTATCTGGTGGTCAGCAACCACCAATCGATGATCGATATCTGCGCGCTGTTCCGTGGCGTGCCGGTGCCGTTGCGCTTCGTGCTGAAAAAGGAAATGACCCGGGTGCCTTTCGTCAGCGCCTATGCGCGGGCGACCGGCATGTTGTTCATCGACCGCGACAATCCGCGCAGCGCGCCGTTGATGTTGCGCAGCGCGGCCAAATTGCTGGGCGCGGGGCAATCGGTCTGCATTTTCCCCGAGGGCACCCGCAGCCGCGATGGTCAGCTTGACGAGTTCAAGGCCGGGCCGTTCCAGGCGGCGATCATGGCGGGCATCCAGGTGTTGCCGGTGGCCTTGCAGGGTGCGGGCAATGTGTTACCGCCGACGCCGTGGTTTCGCGCCTATCCCGGGCAGATCCGGATGCGCTTCGGCCAGCCGATCGCAAGCACCGGCCAGAGCCGACAAACCCTGGCCCACGAGGCGCAGGATGCGGTGCAGGCACTGCTGGCATCGCCATGAAAACGCGCTTCACGGTGGCGGCTGATCACCCCAGCCTGCCCGGGCATTTCCCCGGCCAGCCGGTGGTGCCGGGCGTGTTGTTGCTTGATGCCGTGCAGTCGGCGCTGGCCGCGCAAGTGGGCGAAATCGCCGCGCTGTCGCTGCCGCAGGTGAAGTTTTTGCAGCCGTTGCTGCCCGATCAAGCCGCCGATATCGAATTGACCGAAGCCGCGCCCGGGCGCTGGCGCTTTCGCATTCTGCGCGGCGATGAACTGATCGCCAGCGGCGAGATGGCGGCCGGATGAACGTGCGCGACAGCAACTGGAAAGCGCGTCCTGAAGGCGGCGGCTACATCGCGCTGTGGTTGATCCGCACCATCGCCACCCGGCTCGGGCGCGGCATCGCACGGCTCTTGCTGTACCCGATCACCGCCTACTTCCTGCTGCGTCGCGCGCCGGAGCGGCAGGCCTCGCAGGTCTATCTGCAGCGCGCACTTGGCCGGCGGCCCGGCTGGCGCGACAGTGCGCGGCATATCCATACCTTTGCCGCGACGATTCTTGACCGGGTTTTCCTGCTTGGCGGCAATCTTGACCGCTTCGATGTGCGCGTGGATGGGCTGGATGATCTGCATCGGCTGCTCGACAAAGGGCGCGGCTTGCTGCTGTTTGGCTCGCATCTGGGCAGCTTCGATGTGCTGCGGGTGCTGGCCACCCGTCGCCCGGATTACATCATCCGCGTGGTGCTGGACAAATCGCAGAGCCCGGCGCTGATGAAATTGCTTGATGCGCTCAACCCGACCATCGCCGCCAGTGTGATCGATGCCGCCGACGATGGCCCCGCCGTCGCCATCGCGATCAAGAATGCGCTGGATGAGGGGGCGCTGGTGGCGATGCTGGTGGATCGCGTATTGCCGGATGAGCCGAGCCTACCGGCGTTGTTTCTGGGTGCCGAGGCACGCTTCCCGACCACGCCGTGGCTGATCGCGGCAGCGCTCAAAGCGCCGGTTGCGCTGGGCTTTGGCCTGTATCGCGGTGGCCGCCGCTACGATCTCTATTTCGAGGCATTCGCCGAGGATGCCCTGACCATCCCGCGTGGCTCGCGCGCCGAGGCCTTGGCCCTGCTCATCCGCCGTTACGCGGTGCGGCTGGAGACTAGGGCCAGACAGGCACCCTACAACTGGTTCAATTTCTATGATTTTTGGCAATCCACCACAATCGATGATGAAACGGCTGATGTCGCCGTGCAGCGCCGCGCTCTGCGCCGTCTTGATGCTGATGCCCGGCGCGCAGGCAACAACGCCGGTCGATAGCGATTGGATCCTGCAAAAGCTGGCGCGGCCGGCACCGATGCGCACTGATTTTGTTGAAGTACGCAGCTCGCGCCTGTTGAAGAATCCGCTGAAAATTTCCGGCGAATACCGCCGGCCCGATAACGACACGCTGGTGCGTGAAGTGCGTCAGCCCTATGTCGAAACCACCACCATCCGCGATGGTCAAGCCAGGATCGAGCGCACAGGCCGCAGTGCGCGCACGTTTGCGCTGTCGCGTTCGCCGCAATTGGCCGGGATGCAGGCCAGCTTTGGGGCCTTGCTCAGCGGCGATGCAGCCAGCGTATCGCGGGTATTTGCGGTTGCGAGCAGCGGCAGCCGCGAAGACTGGCGGCTTGCCCTGACCCCGAAAGACGCCGCGATGAAAGCGCATCTGGCCGACATCACCCTGTACGGGCGCGGTGCCGAATTGCGCTGCATCGAAACCCGCGCGGCTGCCGGCGATGAAGTGCAACGCACGCTGCTGGCCAACGCCGCGCGTAGCCTGCCGGCAACGGCCGATCACGCCCGCATCGAAAGCCTTTGCCGCAGCGGGCGCTGATCCGTGCAGATCGCGCCTGAACCTTGTACAGGCGCTTACAACTCGGCCGCATCCAGCTGACGCCGGCGTTCTTCTTCCGCCTGCTTCTGCACGGCCTCGACATCGCGCGCCTTGTCCAATGGCGCTTGCATCGCCTCGCGCAGCTCGGTGGGTTGCTTGGGCGGCTGTTCCGGCACTTGTTCGCTGCCGCAGGCGGCGATCGAGAGCAGGATCGGCAAGATCGGCAGCATGGCAAATGTTTTCATCGGCATGACTTGGTGGAGGCTCGGGCTATCCTATCGACATAGTGAGGGAGAGTACGGGAGTAGCACGATGAGCGGAGCGCGTTGGCGGCTGGATGGGCAATTGGCGTTGGTGACCGGGGCCAGTGCCGGGATCGGCCGGGCCATCGTGGCCGAGTTGATGGGCTTTGGTGCCACCGTGTTGATGACCGCGCGCGATGAAGGCACGCTTGATGCCGTGCGCGAGGAACTTGAAGCCGAGATCCCCGGTGGCGAAGCGCACGCCTTTGCCGCCGATGTCGCCGATGCCCATGATCGTCAGGCCCTGTTCGATTGGGTCGAGGATTTCGGCGGCGATCTCAATATCCTGATCAACAATGCCGGCGGCAATCTGACCCGCGCCGCCACCGATTACAGCGATGACGAGTGGCGGCAGATTTTCGAGCTCAATACCTTCAGCGCGTTCGAGCTGTGCCGCTATGCGCATCCGCTGCTGACCCGCCATGCCAGCTCCAGCATCGTCAATATCGGCAGTGTTTCGGCACTGACCCATGTGCGCACCGGCGTGGCCTATGGCATGAGCAAGGCGGCGATGCACCAGATGACCCGCAATCTGGCGGTGGAATGGGCCGAGGATGGGGTGCGGGTCAACGCCGTCGCGCCTTGGTATATCCGCACCCGGCGCACCTCGCCCAAGCTGGCCGACCCGGATTATCTCGATGAAGTGCTGTTGCGCACGCCGATGGGCCGGATTGGCGAGCCACATGAGGTGGCGGCGGCGGTGGCTTTTTTGTGCCTGCCAGCGGCGGCCTACATTACCGGCGAGTGCATCGCGGTCGATGGCGGGTTCCTGCGTCATGGGTTCTGACAAGACACGCTCGATGGCCAAATCATCTGCCCCGGCACCGTGGTGGATACGGATGACATCGCCGGTGCATTTCGCTTTGGCATTCCTGCTGGCGTGGCTCGCGCAAGCGTTGTTTGCCCTGCCCGTGTTGACGGGGAGCCTGCGCGGCGCATCGCATGTCGCAGGCACCGTGCTGGCCAACGCCGGCTGGATATTGGCGCTATGGTGCATCGTGCTGTTCCGCCAGCGCCGCACGACGGTGATGCCCGGTGGTCAACCCAGCGACATCGTGCTGCGCGGCCCGTATCGTTACTCGCGCAACCCGATGTATCTCGGCCTGTTGGCCGGCTATATCGGCCTGGCCTTGATACTGGATGTGCCGTGGGCCTTGCTGACGATGCTGCCTGCGTTGTGGCTGCTGGCCCGCGCGATCATCCCGTTCGAGGAAGCACGGCTGCTGGCCCAGTTTGGTCAGGCCTGTGTGGAGTATCAACGCCGGGTGCCGCGCTGGTTGTAGGGGCGATTTGCACACCCGTGATTCCGACGAAAGCCGGGCTCGATCAGCATGCAAACGATCAACGCACAGACAGTGGACGCGGCTTTCGCGGGGGGATGTTTCAAGGCGGCTTGTTCAGCGCTTCCCCAGCCGGGGTGGCGGGATTGGCATTCAGGCATTGCGGCGTATCCTCGGCAAGACACCCCATCGCAGGATGATGACGATGAAAACGCTGCCCACCCTGATCTTGCTGACGCTGGCCGGATGCGCCAGCGCGCAATCCACCGGTATCGCCAATAGCCAGATCGATTATCAGGGCTTCCGCGCCATCGTCATTGGCAGTGGCGAGGCGCGCGAGCAAGGCCGGCTGGATGAGGCGGCGTTTGTGCAGGCGATGGCCGAGGACAAAGTGGTGTTGCTGGATGCGCGCAGTGCCGATGCCTACCGGCTGCGCCATGTGCGCGGCGCGATCAATTTGCCCTTCACCGATTTCACCGCCGAGCGGCTGGCCGCGATCATCCCCGATACCAGCACCCGCATCCTGATCTATTGCAACAACAATTTTGCCGGTAGTCAGAGGGCGTTCCCGACCAAGGCCCCGGCGGCCTCGCTCAATCTGGCCACGCAGGCATCATTGCGCGCCTACGGTTATCGCAATATCGAGGAGCTGGGGCCGTTTCTTGATGTCGCCACGACGCGCATCCCGTTCGATGGCGAGGAAGTGGTGGCCGGCCGCTGAGGCCGTGCCTTGCGGCACTGGGTGATCTTGCGCCGGCAATGAGGCGGGGCTGACAGCGCGGCTTATTCGGCGTTGGCGCAGGTGGTTTCGCTCATCACCCGGCGGGTGCGGCTGTACAGTTCACGTGCCTGATGGGCGATATCGGCGCTGCCCAGTGCCAGCATCGATTGTGCCTGCCGGTCGTATTCGCGCCAGGTGGCGCAACGTTGCTGGTCGGGTACGACATCGCAATGATCCTGCCGCATTTCGCAAGCCTGGGCCGCGCTTGGGTGGCGGTCGCCGGCAATCCCGCTGACCTGCAGCGGGATGCAGCGTGCCGGCGGCTGGCCTTGCTCGCTGAGGTAGCTGTTGCCGTCCCAGGTGCGGCAACGGTGGATCGGTGGCGGCGGCAGGGGGTCGGGTTTTGGCGCGGCCACGGCAACCGGCTCGGCGTTGGCGGGCACGCTTGGCGCGCTGAGCGTTGCCGATGTAGGGGCTGCCACCGGCATCACCGGCGCGGCTGGCGGCGGCGGCGCTTCCATCTTGCGTGCCTGCTGGTGCTGGCCCTTTGGGCAGGGTGTGCCGTTTTGCAGGGTGACCCGGCCCTCGCCATCGGTGCAGCGGTAGACGGTGATGTCGCCGCCGGCCTTGCTGGCGTGGACAGCGGCAGGCATTAACAAGGCAGCAAGCATGAGGGCAGGCAGTAAACGGGGCATCAGCGTTGCGTGCATTCGGTGGCGAGGCGGTTGTCGAGGGTAGCGGATTCGCGATCCAGTGCCTGCCGCTCGCTGGGCATGGCATGCACATAGCGACGGCGGATTTCATGGCGGCGGTCACTCAACCGGGCGCAGATTTCGGCGGCGGGCAGGGCCACGCAGCTATCGGGTGCCCAGTAACCGCCTGCGGCGACGGGATAGGTGTAGCCGATCTGCGCTGGCGCGCCGATGACCTCGCGGCGATGGTCGATGCGCAGCGCACCGTGGCGGCTCTGGTAGTTGATGCTGGCGCCGCCGGATGCGACCCGCACCGGGGGATAAGCCGGATAGGCGGCCGCCCACAGTGGTTGCCAGCGTGGCTGGCCCTCGGCCGATTCGCTGCTGTAGCGGCGGCCATCGGGGGCGGTGCATTCGTAGAGCGGGCGCGGCGGTGTCAGCATCACGTAGCGCACGCTCTCGCGGTATACCGGTGCCGGTGCGGTCGTGGCTTGGCTGTCGATGCGGCGCGCGGGCGGGTCTTGTGGCCGCACCATGTCGCGGGTTTCCTGCTTGTCGCCGCGTTGGCAGGGTGAATCGCGCAGAGTCAGCTTGCCTTTGGCATCGATGCAGCGGTAGATGGTCAGATCGTCGGCGCGCGTGTCAGCGGCAAGGCAAGCCCCCGCCGTCAATGCCAGCAGCCAGCATGATCGCATCCACATCCCGCCATCATGCGGCGTCCGGGCTGAAAGTGCAGCTTGGCGTGCCTCCCGGTTTGCCGGCGCGTCAGTTTTGCCGGGGCCTGTTTGCGAAGATCTGAACACCCCATCACTCCTGCGAAAGCCCCAATCCATCGGCTTGACCCGGTTGAAAAACAAAACCACTGGCCCGGGCTTCGCCGTGGTGACGTTGCGAGGCGGGCTGTTCAGGCGCGCAAAACCTGCCCGCTGGCAGCATCACGGATCACGCTGGGCGCTTCGCGGCCGCCGGTCTCGCCGTGCAAAACGCCGTCGATGCGGGCGATCAGGCCGGGCGCCAATTCATCGCGGTGGCGCGGCGAAGGCTGGCCGGCGCCGTTGGCGCTGGTCGAAACCAGTGCGCCGCCAAAGGCTAGGCAGAGCGCGACGACCTCGGGGTGCGCTGATACCCGCACCGCGATGCCGCTGTGTTGGCCGGTGATCCAGCCGGGGGCATCGGCAGTGGCCGGCACGATCCAGGTATTCGGCCCCGGCCAACTGGCGCGCACCGCATGAGTTTGGGCATCACCGAGCTGGCTCATGTCGATGAAGGGCGCGAGCTGCGATTCGCTGGCCGCGATCAGGATCAAGCCTTTGCCGATATCGCGCTGCTTGATCGCCAACAGGCGGATCACGGCGGCCTGATTCAGCGGATCGCAGCCCAGCCCCCACACGCCTTCGGTGGGGTAGGCAAGCACGCCAGCGGATTGCAGGACGCCGACGGCATCGGCAATCGACAGCGCGCGCTCAGCCATCGGTTTGCTGGAACCATGTCTCGACATCGTGGGCGGGATCGCTGACCGGGCGCGTACAGCTCAGGCGGTGGTTGTTGTCGTAATCGGTATGCAGGACGCAAAACAGATGCCGGGGTGATGGGCCATCATTGAAGCGCACTTCAACCTGGCGGACGCGGTCCGGCCCGCAGGCCACCATGCGCGCCGTGCCGTGGCCGTTCTGGCCTTCGATCTGGCGGCTGACCTGCAGCACCTGGCTGTCTTCCTCACCATGCACGGTGAGGCTGCCGTGGTAGGCGTGCTGCCGGGTGGCATCGTAGCCCACCACCCGGTAGCGGCCATTGAGCCATTCGCCGGTGACCGCGGCAGGCAGCGCGCTGGCTGGACAGAATTCGGCCAGCGCCTGCTCGGGATCGACCGGCCCGGCCAGAGCCAATGTCAATGCGATGGGAGCAAACATGGCGGTTGTCCTGTGCCGCTCAGGCCACGCTCAATTCCACCGGGATATTGCCGCGGGTGGCATTGGAATACGGGCAGACCATGTGCGCGGCTTCAACCAGCTGCTGGGCGGCGTCGCGCTCCATGCCGGGCAGGTGGACGGTGAGGCGGGCCGCGATGCCAAAGGCCTGGCCGGTCGGGCCGAGATCAACTTCGGCATCAATCGCCAGATCGGCCGGCAACGTGATGTGTTGGCGGGCGGCGACGGCCTTCAACGCACCGATGAAGCAGGCGGAATAGCCGGCGGCGAACAACTGCTCCGGGTTGGTGCCATCGCCTTTGCCCGGCGGGGTGTGGGTCACCTGCAGATGGCCGTCATCGCTTTTCGAGACGCCACCTTCGCGGCCGCCGCCGGTGGTGTGGACGCGGGCGGTGTAGAGTACTTTGTCGAGGCTTTTCATCGGGGTTTCCTTTACGGGATCAGGCCGCGTTCAAATCGCGGCGGTAGGGATGCAGGCGGCAGTCAGGGGACGGCCTGCGTGAGGGGCAGGTGTTGACGGTGGGTGTGTTGCGCAAGTAGTCAGCATGTCATGCGAATAGTTTGCGCGGCGTGATCCGCGTGGTGTTCGCTGGTGGCATGCCGACATCAAAAACGCCGAGCAAGCCCGACGTTTTTGATGTGGATGCCGAGGCCGTTGCGCGGCGTTCGGCAAGGCTGCGTGCATGGCTCAGAACGGCGCGGCATCGTCGGCCTTGGCGGTTTTCTTCGCTGTTGATTTTTTCGCCACCGCCTTTTTGCTCACCGTTTTGGCCGTGGCCTTTTTGGTGGTCTTTTTTGCAGCGGTTTTGCTGGCGGCTTTTTTCGCAGGCGCTTTTTTGGTCGCGGCCTTCTTTGTCGCGGCTTTTTTGGCCGGCGCTTTCTTGCCCCAACCCTTGCGCACCGGCTTGCCGGTGTCGGCCAGCATCTGGCTGGCTTCTTCGAGCGTCAGCGATTTTGGATCGCGGTCTTTCGGGATCTTGCCGTTCATCGCGCCATCGCTGATGTACGGGCCGAAGCGGCCATTCAACACCTGCACATCCGAATCCGGCCACTGGCTGATGATGCGATTGCGGGCGATTTCCTCTTTTTCTTCGATCAAGAAAACCGCGCGGGCGAAATCGATGCTGTAGGGGTCGTCTTCTTTCTTCAGCGACGCATAGGTGCTGCCACGCTTGGCAAACGGGCCAAAACGGCCGATGCCGACGCTGACTTCCTCGCCGTTGGATTCACCCAGTTTGCGCGGCATATCAAACAGCTTCATCGCCTCGTCGAAGCTGATCGAGTAGATGCTCTGCCCCGGCGTAAGCGAGGCGAAGCGCGGCTTTTCTTCATCATCCACGGTGCCGATCTGCACCATCGGGCCGAAGCGGCCAATGCGGGCGCAGACTTCCTTGCCGGATGCGGGATCGGTGCCGAGCACGCGGGCGCTGCCGGCATCGGTGCGGTCGAGGGTTTCGGTTTTGTCGGTGACCAGCGCCTTGAACGGGCCCCAGAATTTCTCCATCAACGGGATCCATTCCTCCTCGCCACGGCTGATCGCATCCAGCTCGTCTTCCATATTGGCGGTGAAGTCGTAATCGACGTACTGGGTGAAATGCGAGGACAAAAACTTCGATACCGCGCGGCCGACATCGGTCGGTTTGAACGCGCGGCCTTCGAGTTCGGCGTATTTGCGGAACAACAACGTGGCGATGATCGAGGCATAGGTGGACGGCCGACCGATGCCGTATTCCTCCAGCGCCTTGACCAGCGAGGCTTCCGTGTAGCGCGGCGGCGGCTGGGTGAAGTGTTGATCGGCATGGACGCGGTCGAGCGGCACATTGTCGCCGGGCTTCATCGCTGGCAGCTTGCGGCCCTCGTCGTCATCGTCGGCGGATTTGCTGTCCTTGCCTTCTTCGTACACCGCAAGAAAACCGGCTACGACGACGGTGGTGCCGCTGGCGCGGAAGGCGTGTTCGCTGCCGGCGGCGAGTTCCACGCTGACGGTGTTGAGTGTGGCCGGGATCATCTGGCAGGCGACGGCGCGCTTCCAGATCAGGTCGTACAGGCGGCGCTCGTCATCGCTTAGAAAACGGGCGACTTGCGCCGGCGTGCGCAGCGCGGAGGTCGGGCGTACCGCCTCGTGCGCTTCCTGCGCGTTCTTCGATTTGGTCTGGTAGAAGTTGGGTTTGTCCGGCACCGATGCGGTGCCGAAATCACGGGCGATCACATCGCGGATTTCGCTCAGCGCATCCTGCGACAGGCTGACCGAATCGGTACGCATATAGCTGATCAGGCCCACCGTGCCTTCTTCGCCGATGGCGATGCCTTCGTACAATTTCTGCGCCACCTGCATGGTTTTGCGGGTGGTGAAGCCCAGTTTGCGCGCGGCCTCTTGTTGCAACGTGGAGGTGGTGAACGGCGGCGCGGGGCGGCGCTTGCGCTCTTTGGATGTCACATCGGTGACGTGCAGGCGGCCATTGGCGGCAGCCACGATGCGCGTGCGTGCATCCTCGGCTGTTTCGCCATCGGTGATGGTGAACTGCTCGAATTTCTTGCCGTCAAACTTCACCAGCTTGGCGCTGAATGCCTGCGAAGGATGCGCGCACTCGGCCTCGATCGTCCAGTATTCGCGCGCCTTGAACGCTTCGATTTCTTCCTCGCGCTCAACGATCATGCGCAGCGCCGGCGATTGCACGCGGCCCGCACTCAGGCCGCGCTGCACCTTGCGCCACAACACCGGCGAGAGATTGAAGCCGACCAGATAATCCAGCGCCCGGCGCGCCTGCTGGGCATCCACCAGTGGCACGGAAATGCTGCGCGGCTCGGCGATCGCCGCCTTGATCGCGCGCGGGGTGATCTCGGTAAATACCACCCGGTGCAGCGGCTTGTCCTTCAAGAGTTTTTTCTCCTTCAGGATCTCTGCGATATGCCAGCTGATCGCCTCGCCCTCGCGATCCGGGTCGGTGGCCAGATAGATGTCTTCGGCCACTTTGGCGGCCTTGGCGATTGCGGCGACGTGCTTCTCGTTTTTCTCGATCAAGTCGTAGCGCATGCGAAAGCCGTCATCGGGATCCACCGCGCCCTCCTTCGGCACCAGATCGCGCACATGGCCATAGCTGGCGAGGACGTGGTAATCCTTGCCAAGGTATTTGTTGATCGTCTTGGCCTTGGCCGGCGATTCAACGATAAGGAGGTGCTTGGACATGATGATCGGGTTCCGTGCGGATCAGCCGTAAGGTGAGAAACAAACGCCCGGAAGGCCCGGGCGTCCGTATCTGCATATATATAGTGGAATCACGCCGATGATGGCGCTGTCAAGCGGCTGACGATATCAGTTCCAGCCCGAGCTGCCGCTCATGCTGATCGCGGCGACCATCAAAACCATCATCGCCACCGCCGCAAGCAGTAGCACGGCATAGATCGCCAAGATGGCGATGGTGACGCCATCAAGTTTGCGTTTTTGCAGCTGCGGATGGGTGGTGTAGGCCCATTTATCGACCACCAACGTGTCGCAGATCATGTCGTGCAAGCCGCGTTTTTTATCGGTAAACGCGGCCATGATCAGGCCGATGTAAAGCGGGATCGCGGCCAGGATAAAGGCGAAATAGCGGCCAAAACCGCGCCAGAAGCTGATCCGCTCGCCATCGGGCCCGGTCACCTTGATGCCCACCGCCATCTTGCCGAGGCTGGCCTGCGCCGGACGCGAGTGCATGTAGGCGAAGTACCCCGCCTGCAGCACGAAGATCAGCAGATACGCTGGGATCACTATCATCGTCATCACCATTGGGTCGGGCTCGCCAATGCTGTCCGCGCCGGTGATGCCCATCATCACGAATGCCGGGATCAGGATCACATACGACAACATGCCGAGGATCATCGAATCCAGCACCATCGCGGCAAACCGGCGCCAAAAACCGGCATAGACGATATCGGTGCGGTCGATCTCGGCGTTGGCCGGCATGATCGATGCCTGCGAGGGCAGCGGGTCGTAGGCGGGTGTTTGTGCGCCGGCCACGGCGGCCGGTGCAGCAAATTGGCTAACTGTGCCGATCGCCAGCCAATCGGCCATGCCTTCGCGCCAGACCAGTGTGCTGGCGGGCAATGTGCCGCTGCGGAATAGATCGGCCAAGGCGGCCTCGCTCAACGGCCCCTGCTGTTGGCGGCTGGCATCGACATAGAACCACTCAAGCATGGGGCGTTCGGGTAATGGGGGAAGGGTGTCGCTCATGCGGATCCTGATGGTGTTTTGGGCGAAGTGTAGCGGCTTGCAGGTACTCAGTACCGGCAGTTGGATGGCAAGTGGTCATAATCGATGCTGGAACTGCATGACCATTCGGCGTGTGTTTCCTCAACGGCTGGGTAATAGACCCACCACAGGTGTTCGCCATTAATCTTGCCGTTGGCCAAATCCTTGCCGAAGGTGACGCTCATGCTGCAGGCTTCGTATTCGCCGGTATCGATTTCGACGCGATCAATACCGGCAATGCCAAATTGGTCGGCGGCCGGGATATCGCCCTCGCCATTGCGTGGGCAGCGTTGATGGGAGGCGTGGTATTCGGCGATCTGCGCCCGGTAACCGGCAAGCTCGGCATTTTTGCCGGAAATCACACTGCGCACGGTGTACTGCTGATACGCGGGGATGGCGATGGCGGCCAAGATAGCCAGTATCGGGATCGCGATCAGCAACAGCGCGCCGCCAACCAGCGCGGCAATCGCGCAGCCACCCAGCTTTTTCTTTTCGGCCACGCCCGAGGGTATGCCGCTGGTAAAGCCGACCGTGCCCATGTCCGGCGGCGGCAGGTCGATGCATTCCGCCAGCGGCCGCCAGCCTTCCATGCCTTGCCGCCAGACCAAACTACTGCGGGTGATTGCGCCACGTTGCAGCAAATCAAGCAAGGCATCGCGGCTGACCGGGCCTTGCCGTTGGTGGTTTAGGTCGGCATAGAACCAATCGTCGGGGGTTGGTACGGGGGATGTGGGGTCAATTGACATGCTGGCAGTCGCTGGGCAGGAAAGTGGCAGGCAGGGTGGAGCGGCAGTGCCACTGCCGCGCTTCGGGTTCATACTCCAACAGCAGGCGATGGCCGGCGACCGGGCTGTTGCCGGCCAGGGTGACCTCCATCGCGCAACGTTGGCTGTACGGGCTGGCACCGAACTCGATGCGCTCCACAAACGGTGATGCATAGGCATCGGCGGCCAGCAGGCCACGCTGACCGTTGCGCGGGCAAAAGCCACCATCCGGCGTATCGGCAATCGCGTGTTCCAGCGCCGATTTTGCTTGCCGGGTAGCGGCGTGGGTGGCGGCCACCTGTGAGCGCAGCGCGTAGCCCTGATAGGCCGGCAGGGCGATGGCGGCGATGATGCCGATGACCGGCACCAGCAACAGCACAACGGCGATGAACGCGATCAGGCCGGCCGACATGTGCTCGCGCTGGCGCTCGGGATAGCGCGTGTAGGCCCAGCGATCCACCACCCGGGTATCGACCACGAGATCGTGCAAGGCGCGTTTTTCGCTGGTGAAGGCGGCCAGCAAAAAGCCGATGTACAGCGTGATGTACGACAGCCCGGCCGATAACCAGCGCAGCAGGGCGCGCGGCCAGGAGATGCGCTTGCCGGCCAGATCGGTCACCTTGATGCCCAGCCAGCGTTTGCCGATCGTGGCCTGATGCGTGCCACTTTCCTGCAGGCTGTAATACAGCGCGGCGATCAGCAGATAGAGAAACGTGTACAGGCCCTGCAGCCCGGCGAAGTCGCCCTCGGCGATGTTGCGGAAGGCACCGCCAATCCAGCCGATCAGTAGCATCAGGCTCAACAGTGGCACGCCGATCACCAGTTGATCGATCACCAACGCCGCCCAGCGCCGCCAGAAGCCGGCATTGACCACATCGCGCGGGTCAGTGCTGACGTGTTTGCGCACATAGCCGCTTTCGCTGGCGAATGTGCCGGTGCTGGCCTGCGGGGTGGTGCGCTGCGAGAAGGCGCTGGCAAATTCGGCAAACTCGGGGATGGTCGCCAGCGGCAGCCAACTATCCATGCCTTCGCGCCAGGCCAGGGTGCCGGCATCGATTTCGCCATTGTGCAAGGCACCACGGATCTGCTGGGCCTCGGCCGGGCCTTGCCGCTTGCGCGTGCGATCAAGGTAGTACCAGTAGTCGGTTTGCATCAGGGCCGTGTGCAGGTTATCGCCCCCATGCAAGCATGGGGTGCGTGGATGAGCTTACTGTCCGGGCTCGGCATTGGTCGAGGCCACGCTGTCGGCAGGCGGCGCATCCAGCCCGCGTGCTTGCCGCCAGCGCGATAACGACTCGGCCAATTGTGTATCCAGATTTTTTCGATCAAGTTGCTGTTGGCGATAGATGCTTTGCACGTCGAGAAATGCGCTGCGCTGCTTCTGGATGTTCTCCGCCAGCTGCTTGTCGATGGTCTGCCCCTTCATCTCCAGATCGGCCGCAGCCTGCAACAGACGCAGCAGGCCGTGGCGCTGGTTGGTGATCGCCATCTGCGATGTCTTCAGCGATTCGTCCACCAGCTCATAGCGGATCTGGTAGGCGCGCTTGAGCGCTTGCTCGGAATCGTATGAATCCGCCAGCGCGATATCGGCACGCGCTTGTGCGGCGCTGGCATCGGCGGCCAGTTGGTCGAGCTGGGCCTGCTCACGTTGCGCGGCCAGTTCTTCTGCACTCAGGGCGCGGCCGATCTCGGCGCGTGGCAGGCCGGTTCGCGGGCTTAGCTCGGTGCGCGCACTGTTGACGGCCGAGACCGGCAAGGCATCGCCACAGACCTTGCGGCCGCCTTCGTTCCAGCAATACAGCCGCTTCTCCACCTTGTCTTGGGCATGGGCGGCGCTGGTCAGGCAGGCGGCGGCGATGAGCAGTGCCGTCATGCGGGAGTTGGTATGCATGGCAGTCCCCTTCTGCGTGTGCATGTGGTCAATCGGCCTTGGCACCATAACGCCCGCGATACGCGACGAGCGATTCATGCCATGCCACAAGGTCGGTGTTTTCCCGTGAAAAATCAAGCAAATCACTCAGGCTTGCGACGGCGATCACCGGCACCCGATGTTCGTCCGCCACACCCTGCGCGGCCGAGCGCGGGTCACCATCGCGTACGATCTCCTGCCGATCCAGCCCGATCACGATGCCGGCCACCTGGCCGTTTGCCGCATGAATCATGCCAATCGCCTCGCGGATCGCGGTGCCGGCGGTGATGACGTCATCCACGATCAGTACCCGCTTGCCGGCCATCGGCGCGCCAATCAACTGGCCGCCTTCGCCGTGGCTTTTGGCCTCTTTGCGGTTGAAGGCGACCGGCACGTCGCGGCCATCGCTGGCCATCGCGCAGGCGGTAGCGGTGGCCAGCGGGATGCCCTTGTAGGCGGGGCCAAACAGCAGGTCGAACCCGATGCCGGCGGCGGCCACTGCATCGGCATAGGCGCGGCCCAGCGCGGCCAATGCAGCGCCAGAATCAAAATGCCCGGCATTGAAGAAATACGGGCTGACGCGGCCGGATTTCAGGGTGAATTCGCCAAAACGCAGGGCCTGGGCCTTGAGTGCGGCGGCGAGGAAGCGGGTGCGGTAATCGTTCATTGAGCCGTGGGCGCCGATGTGTGTAGAGCGGTGGGGGGATGGGCGGGTTGTGGCTGAATCGCCGCCAGCGATAGCCACATCACGTATTGCGGGCCGGCGCGGCCGCCGGAGATGAGTTGCCCGCTCATCACGAAACCGCCGCGCTGATACGTGGACACGGCAGCGCGATTGCGCACATGCACCGCCAACACGATCAGCTTGCGGTCGGGGTGGCGGCGCAGCACATCGCGCGCCATCGCGTTGACCGCATGTTGGCCGTGGCCGTGGCCCTGCAGTTGTTGATCGATGCAGAACGCACGGATGCCGACATGCGGCGTACCCAACGAGCGCCCGATCACCGCGCGCGGGGCAAAATCCAGCCGGTAGTAGCCGATCACCCGGCCATTGGCAAGGATCGCCATCGGCTCGCTTGCGGGGTCGTTTTCGGCATCCAGCAGGTTGAATGCCATATTGCCGACATACGCGGCTTGGTCTTGGGTCACCTCCACCGCACGCACCCCGGCGGCGAGCGTCGGGGTGACCGGGGCAACATGGATCAAGGCGGGCGGGGCAGTCATTGCGGGGCCGGAAGCGGGGCGGGGATTATCATCATCGTCCCATATCCCCACGGTGATTTGCATGCGCGTTTTGAGTTTCAATGCCAATGGCCTGCGCTCGGCGGCGAAGAAAGGGTTTTTTGAATGGTTCGCCGCGCAGGACATTGATCTATTCTGCGTGCAGGAAACCAAGGCACAGGCGCACCAACTGCAAGGCGATGAATTTCTGCCGGCCGGCTATCAGGCGTTCTTCCGCGATTCCACGGTGAAAAAGGGCTACAGCGGCGTGGCGATCTACAGCCGCCGTGCGCCCGATGAAGTGCGCACCGCGCTGGGCCGTGCGGATTTTGACGAGGAAGGCCGCTATATCGAGGTGCGCTTCGGCAACCTGAGCGTGGTGAGTTTCTACATCCCCTCGGGCAGCTCCGGCGAGCTGCGCCAAGGCGTGAAAGAAGACGTGATGAAGTGGCTCGCCCCGATCATGGATCAATGGTTAGCCAGCGGCCGCGTCTACATCCTGTGCGGCGATTGGAACATCGTGCACACCAACAACGACATCAAGAACTGGCGCGGCAACCAGAAGAACTCCGGCTGCCTGCCGCATGAGCGCGCATGGCTGTCATCGATGATCGATGACGAGCATCACGACGGCCTTTCCACGCCGCGTGCGGGCGGTTGGAAGGATAGCTTCCGCGTCGCCAAACCCGATGCGGTTGAATACAGCTGGTGGAGCCAACGCGGGCAGGCGCGCGCCAACAATGTCGGCTGGCGCATCGACTACCAATTGGTCACGCCTGCCTTGGCGGAAAAAATCGTGCGGGCAGAGATCTTCCCCGAGCCGAAATTCTCCGACCACGCACCGTATTTGGTGGAGTATGCGCAAGCATTGTGAGTGTGCTAGATGCGCCGAACCGAACGCCTGCCGTCATTGCGGCGAAAGCCGGAATCCATTGACGCGCTGACTATCGAAAATCAAAGCCACCATCCCTCAGCTTTGCGCGGGCAATGACCGAGTACGTTGTGCTGAAGGAAGTCATTCGCCGGGCTATCGGCGGCAAATCGTGTCTTGCCAGGCCCCAATTTCCAATCTGCGCGCGCCCTGCACAGCGTGCGTTGAAGCCATTCGCAACGCCTGAATACGGCAAACCCGACAAATAGTTTTATGAATGGGGCGTGACTCCCTTGTTAACTATTTGTTGCTGTGCCTATATTGGCTGCGAGCCGGAAAGTGAACGCTGGCCGGCCGGGTTTTGCTAGCACTCATCAACCTTTCCAAGGATCAGAAGATGACTTCCTCTACGTTGAGCAATGGTTTGAAACGCAGCGCGCTGACGGTCGCGCTTGGTCTCTGCTTCGCAGGCGGCGTTCACGCGCAGAGTTCGGTGGGTTCGATTTTTGGCCAGACTGCGGCCAATAATTCGGTCACCATCACCAGCGTTGATTCGGGTGCCACGCGCACCGTGACGGTCGGTTCGGATGGCCGTTACAACTTCAGCCAGTTGCCGCCGGGCCGTTATCGCATCGAATCGGGCGGGGTCACGCGCAATATCGATGTGCGTGTTGGCGCGGGTACGCCGGTCAATTTTGTTACCGGCGGTAATCTGGATGTGGTGACCGTGACTGGCACCGCCTACAACGCGAACGCCATCGATGTGAGCGCCGTGCAATCAAACACGGTATTCACTGCTGAGCAAATCGAGCAAATCCCGATTGGCCGCAGCGTGGCGAGTGTGGCTTTGCTGGCCCCCAGCGTAGTTGCCAACACCAGCTACAGCTCCAATGCGCCGAGCTTCGGCGGTTCGGCTTCATCTGAAAACGCCTACTACATCAACGGCTATGCGGTGACCAACCCCCTGACGTCGATTGGCTTTTCGCAACTGCCGTTTGATGGCGTTGATCAGATGGAAGTGCTGACCGGTGGCTACGGCGCGCAATACGGCCGATCCACCGGCGGTGTGATTGCGGTCACCACGAAGCGTGGCAGCAATGAGTGGAAGTTTGGTGGTGCCGCTTACTTCACGCCGAGAAAGCTGCGCAGCGATTATCGCGATTATTACTATCCGGACACCGGTTTTTATGGCGAAGGCCAAGACCCGCAGCCGACCGATGGCAAGCTGCTATCGCGCCGGGGTGATAACGAGTTGCAGACGGTGCAATACGGCCTGTACGCCAGCGGCCCGATCATCAAGGATCGCCTGTTCTTCTATGCCTCGGCTGATCTGACCAAATCCGATAGCGATGCGCTGGCCAGCATTCCGCAGTCGATCTATTCCGGTGCCACGGTGCCGCCGGTGCGCGAGGCTTATTACGACTATTCCAATA
>JAUNTK010000154.1 GCA_030538735.1 Pseudomonadota bacterium | reverse complement strand
AAATTCACCGTACGCAAGATATTGGCCAGCGCATCAAGGCTGATCCCGTTGGCGGTCATCCGGTCGGGCCATACCGCGATTTCCACCTCGTTCTGCGGCGCGCCCTGAATCTCGACTTTGGCCACGCCGGGGATCCGCTCCAGTCGGCGCTTGAACGTGCGATCGATGCGGTCGTATTCGCGGGTCAAGTCCAGCGATTGGCTGGACAGACGCAGGGTGAGTGCCGCCTGATCCGCGCTCGACCACTTGAACACCATGTAGCGGCGAAAATCGTCCGGCAGCTCACTGCGGATTGCATCGATCCGCTCACGCGCTTCGGCGGTGGCAATCGCGATATCACGGCTCCAATCGGAAAACTGGATGAACACCCCAGCGCTTTCCGCCGTCGCATTGCTCTGCATGCTCTTGACGCCGGTCATCGTCGCCAGCGTTTCCTCGGCCGGGCGCAACAAGCTGCGCTCGGTTTCCTCAGGCGTCGAGCCGGCATACGGCAACATCACGTAGATGAAGGGCGCCGAGACATCGGGCATCGATTCCAGCGGCAGCCGGATCGCCGCGATCAAGCCAACCACCACCATCGACACAAACAGCATGATGGTGGTGACCGGGCGCTTGATGCTGAATCCGGCGGCTCCATCCTCGGCCAGCGCCTTGTCCAGCGCGATCCGATCCGCACGCTCGCGGCGGCCGCGCTCGGCATAGGCTTCATCCGAGCTGCGATCAAGCAGGTCGTACACCACCGGGATCACCAGCAGGGTGAGCAAGGTTGAAACCACCAAACCGCCGATCACGGTGATCGCCATCGGGCTTTTCACCTCGGCACCCTCGCCAAAGGCCAGCGCCAGCGGCAGGAAGCCAAACAGGGTGCAGGCGGTGGTCATGGTGATCGGGCGCAGGCGCGAGCGTGCACCTTCGATCAATGCCGCGCGCTTGGGCAAGCCCTCCAGACGCAATTGGTTGACCTTGTCAACCAGGATGATCGCGTTCTTGGTCACCAACCCGACCATCAGGATCAGGCCGATGAACACCACCACCGAGATCGGCGAGCGGGTCAGGTACAGGGCGAGGATCGCACCGACCAAGGCCAGCGGGATGGTGAACAGGATGACGAAGGGATGCAGCAGCGATTCAAACTGCGAGGCCATCACCAGATAGACCAGAAACACCGCCAGCGCGAAGGCGAACAGCAGCGAACGCACCGAGCTTTCCAACTCCTCGCCTTGGCCGCCGATATGCAGACCGATCTCGGCACCAAGTGGATTTTCCGCAACCATTCTCTGCACTTCGCTGACCGCGCCACCCAGATCGATGCCGTTCAAATTGGATGACACCACCGCAACCCGGGTCTGGTCGGCGCGATGGATTTCGCTGGGGCCGCTGCCGGCCACGACATCGGCCACCGCCGACAAACGCACCGGCGCACCCGCGCCCGGGTTGATGATCAGATTGCGGATATCCTCAAGCGAGGCGCGTTGGTCGGCTTCGGCGCGTACCAGCACATCAATCTTGCGATCGCGGAAGCTGTAGCGGGTCGCCACGTTGCCGCGCACCTTGTTGACCACCACATCGGCGATCTGCCGGCTGGTCATGCCCAACGCGGCGGCGCGCTCCTGATCAAACACGATCTGGATTTCCGGCCAGCCCTGCTCCACCGTCGATTTGACATCGGTGTAATGCGGATTGGCACGCAGCATGGCCGCCAACTTGCGTCCGGCCGCTTCGACTTGGGCGATGTCGGTGCCGGAAACCTCGATTTCCAGCGGCGTGGCCAGGGCGAACAACTGCGGGCGGCTGAAATCGACTTCTGCGCCAGGCTGGCCGGCCATCGTTTGGCGCAGGCCATCGGTGAGCGCGGCTTCGGTTTTGGCATTGCCACCGTTTTTCATCACCACCGTCAGCTTGGCGATGTTTTCGCCACTGTCGGTCGGGCTGGCATCCAGCCGCGTGCCGCTGCCGCTGACGCCGTACAAGGCCTGCAAACCCGCATCGCCATCATGGGTGGCCTGCAGGCGGCGCACCAGCGCATCGGTATCGCGCAATGGCGTACCGGGGGGCAGCTTGACCGTCATCTCAAAGCGGTCCTGCGCCAGCTGCGGGATCAAATCGGCACCCAAGAACGGCACCACCAGCAGCGCGAGCGCAAACGCGCCGGAGGCCGCGATCAACACCAGCGAAGGGCGTCGCAAGGCCGCCGGCAGCACATTGAGGTAGGCACGCTCGGCGCGCTCATACGGCTTCATCGCCCAGATGCTGGCGGTGCGCATCAGCGGCGAAACGATGCGGTTGATGCCACGCCAAACCCGCACCAGCACCCAGGCAAACCCATAGCTGATTGCGGAGAACAGCCAGCCAATCCCACGCGAACCCGCCACGAACGGCTTCTGCCAACGCGCTGCGGCCTGATAACGCTCACGCGGCGCTTCCTCGGGAAAGGCCATCGGCGCGCGGCCTTTGAGCGATGACAACATCGGGATCAAGGTCATCGCCACCAGCAGCGATACCGCAATCGCGATCGCCACGGTCAGGGCTTGATCGCGGAACAACTGCCCGGCAATGCCATCGACAAACACCAGCGGCAGGAACACCGCAATCGTGGTGAGGGTGGAGGCCACCACCGCCATCGATACTTCGCGGGTGCCTTCAATCGCCGCTTCAAGGATGCCCAAGCCGCGCTCGCGTGCTTTGGCAATCGATTCCAGCACCACGATTGAATCATCCACCACCAAGCCGGTTGCCAAGGCCAAACCACCCAGCGACATCACGTTGAGGCTGAGGCCCAGCTGGCCCATCACAAAGAAGGTGGTGATGATCGAGACCGGCAGCGACAACGAGACCACGAAGGTGCTCCAACCATCGCGCAGGAACAGGAAGATCACCAGAATCGCCAGACAGCCGCCGATCACTGCATCCATCTTGACCCCACTGATCGCGTGGCGGATGAATTGCGATTGGTCTTCGATCGCGGTCAGCGTGATATCCGGCGGCATCTTCTTGCGGATATCGCCCAGCATCTGGTCGATGTTGTCGGCAGTGGCGACCGTATTGGCATCGCCTTCCTTGTAGATCGCCAGCTCGACCGCTTCCTGCCCACCCAAGCGGATGATCGCCTCGCGCTCCTTGTGGCTCTGGGTGACGCTGGCGACATCCTTGAGCCGGATCGGCAGGCCGCCGCCGGGCTGCGATTGGCCGCCGCCACTGGCACTCTGCACCGAGGCCGCCGCCGCCATCGAGTTGGCATCGCCGCTGGCGGCAGCGACCCGCGCCATCTGCGCCGCCGCGCTTTCCGCCTCGCTGCTGCCAACGGTGCGCGTGGTCAACAGCATGTTGGCGATGTCATCGACACTGCCAAACTGGTTGATGGTGCGCACCAGATAACGCTGGCTGCCATCCTCCAGACGGCCACCGGAGAGGTTGACGTTTTCCTGCTGCAGGCGGCTGATGACAGTGCCAATCGGGATGTTGAGCGCGGCCAGTTTTTGCTGGTCGATATCGACCTGGATTTCGTCCTCCAGACCGCCGGCGACTTTCACCGCGGCCACGCCGGATACCGGCTCCAGTTTCTTCTTCAGATCATCGTCGGCGTAGCGGCGCAGGCGGGTCAGCGCACCGGGGTCACCATCGACTGCCTTGGTCGCCAACACCAACCGCATGATCGGCGCAGTCGAGGGGTTGAAGCGCAGCAGCACCGGCGCTTTGGCCTCCAGCGGCAATTGCAGCGCCTCCATCTTGTCGCGCACTTCAAGGCTGGCCTTGTCCATATCAGTGCCCCAGGCGAACTCCAGCACCACATCGGATTGCCCGGTGCGCGAGACCGATTTCAGCTTGCGCAGGCCCTTGGCGACACCAACCGCCTCTTCCACCGGCTTCGAGATCAGCGTCTCGATTTCGGCCGGGGCCGCGCCGGTGTATTCGGTGCGCACGGTGAGCGTGGGGTAGCTCAGATCCGGCAATAGATTGACCTTGAGGCCGGCCAACGAAATCAGCCCGAACAACACCAAGGTCACCATCA
>JAUNTK010000019.1 GCA_030538735.1 Pseudomonadota bacterium | reverse complement strand
ACCACGGTCAGCCCGGCGATCCACTCGCGGGTATTGCCGTAGCGGATCACGCGGATGCCGCCGGCATTGGTGGCGATGGTGCCGCCGATGCTGGCCGAGCCGCGCGCAGCGAAATCCACCGGGTATTGCAGGCCGTGTTCGCGGGCGGCGTTGTGTACCGCCTCCAACGCGATGCCAGCCTGCACGGTCAACGTCCGATCGATGGCGTCGAACGCCAGCACCTTGTTCATCCGCTCAAGGCTCAGCACCAACTCGCCCTTGGCCGCCACCGCACCACCGGACAGCCCGGTGCGCCCGCCCGAAGGCACGATGGCGATGCCCTGCCTGCGCGCCCAACGGACGATGGCCTGCACCTCGTCCACGCGGGCAGGCAGGGCAATCGCGAGCGGGTTTGGTGCCCAGCGCCGGGTCCAATCGCGGCCGTAATGTTCCAGATCGCTCGGCTCAGTCAACAGGCGCAGCTTGGGCGCGATGGCACGCAGGGAATCGAGGGCGGACGGGTTCATGTCGGCAAGCGTATCGCAGTATGCTGCGCTGCAATGCCCGACGATCCGCCGCCGCCGTGAGCCCGACCTCGTTCCCCAAATCCGATATCCGCGTGCTGCTGCTGGAAGGCATCAGCGCCAGTGCCGAACGCGCCTTCGCCGAAGCCGGTTACAGCGATATCCGCCGCTTCGAGAAGGCCCTGCCGGTGGCCGACTTACACCGCGAACTGGCCGAAGCCCATATCGTCGGCATCCGCTCGCGCACGCAACTGGATGCGGCGGCGCTGGCGCAGGCACGGCGCCTGATTGCCATCGGCGCGTTCTGCATCGGCACCAACCAGATCGACCTGGATACGGCCAAGCTGGCCGGCATTCCGGTGTTCAACGCGCCCTATTCCAACACCCGCAGCGTGGCGGAACTGGTGATTGCCGAGGCCATCCTGCTGATGCGCGGAATCCCGGCCAAGAACGCGCAATGCCATCGCGGCGGCTGGGCCAAATCGGCGGCGGGCAGCCACGAAGTGCGCGGCAAGACCCTCGGCATCATCGGCTACGGCCATATCGGCACCCAGGTGGGCGTGATTGCCGAGGCGCTGGGCATGCATGTGCTGTTCCATGACATCGAAGGCAAGCTAGCGCTGGGCAATGCGCGCAGCGCCGCCAGCCTCGACGACCTGCTGGCATACAGCGACATGGTCACCTTGCACGTGCCGGAAACCTCCGCCACCGCCGGCATGTTCGGCGCCGCGCAACTGGCGGCGATGAAGCCCGGCGCACATCTGATCAACGCCTCGCGCGGCACCGTGGTGGATATCGACGCCCTGGCCGACGCCCTGCGCAGCGGCCATCTCGCCGGTGCGGCGGTGGACGTGTTCCCGGTCGAACCCGAAGGCAATGCCGATGCCTTCACCAGCCCGCTGTGCGGCCTCGACAATGTGATCCTGACCCCGCATATCGGCGGCAACACGCTGGAGGCGCAGGACAACATCGGCGCGGAAGTCGCCGCCAAGCTGGTGCGCTACAGCGACAACGGCAGCACCCTGTCCGCCGTCAACTTCCCCGAAGTCACCCTGCCCGGCCACGATGGCAGCCATCGTTTCCTGCACATCCATCGCAATGTGCCGGGCGTGCTGATGCGCATCAACGAGGTGTTCTCCAGCAGCGGCATCAACATCGATGGGCAGTTCCTGCGCACCGACCCGGACGTGGGCTATGTGGTGATTGATGCGGGCTGCGGGCGCGAACAGGCCGCTGCATTGCGTGGGGCACTGGCGGACATTGAGGGCACGTTACGGACGCGAGTGTTGTACTGAACTGGTGCCACCGGTTGACAACCTTTCGGCCTGTCAACCCATCCACGTCGCCCCAGACAAAGCTGGGGCCCATCTTGATCTGCCGCCCAAAGCAACGGCGGAACAACGATGTGAACTGCGCTCACCCCCGCGCTTGGGCGTGATGCCAAATGCGCAGGATGATGATGGCGCTCGCCGTCCTGACGTAGCGCACGATGTAGCTGCCGAAGATCAGATCACGCACGGTTTCGGGATCAGGCGCGGCATCGACCACGCGGCCGATGTCCGGGAACTCGCGCAGCAGTTCGATGCGTTGGATCAGCTCGTGGGCGATGGGCTCGGCGGCAGCGGGCGCATGCTCGGCGATGAAGGCACGCAGGCGCTGCAGGTCTGCCACAGCCAAGCGTGCATAGACCAGGTTCAAGGCGTGTTCCCGGGCGCATCCGATTCGCGCGCGGTGCCCCAGCCCCGCAGCCAATCGTGCACGGCCTCGCCGACCACGACCTCACCACGCGCCACCGCGTCCAGCGCCTCCAGCGTTTGCTGCCAGCGCTGCTGTGACTGTTCATGGCGAACCACGTATTCGCGCACCGCTTCGTTGATGACCCAGCCCTTGCTGCGACCGAGTTGGGTGGCCGTGGTGTCGAGGGCGTATTCGACATCCGGCTGAAGGCGAACGGAGGTTGCAGACATGGCCGTGGGTCTCCTGCGGGGTTGGCGACAATGTAATACAACTGACTACGCCCTGCCTCAGTCGTGTACCGCCCACGCCAACACCTGCTGCCACGCCCAATCCCAAGGCAGCCGTTCCTGCTCCAATCGCAAATCCGCACCATGGCGTCCGTCTTGCAATGCGGCATACAGGGCGGCTTCCTGCGCATCCAGATGAGTCAGGCTGGCACGCAAAGGGCGCAGCTCGCGCACACACAGCGGCAGATGCGCCAGCAACGTGCGCTCGTCCATCATCAGCGAGCACGCCTGCGGGAGGTGGTGGCGAAGGCGGTCGAGGATGGCCAGGCCGTGGCTGTCGATATCGCCCCAGTAGGCCATCGGCACATCCGCCAGCCAAGGAATGCGAGCCAGTTGATCCACTGCGTAGCCCAAGGCCATGAAGGCGACGGTGCCGGGCAACTCGCCCAAGGCCAGCCCGGTATCGCGGTTCTCCACCACCAGCACGCGGCCCGGTCGCAAGCGCAGCGCGGCCAACTGTTCCAAAGGCGCGGTCACGTCACCCAGCCCGCCAACCTGGCGGCGTAGCTCTGCGTCCAGAATCCGCAGCCGCAGGCGTTCCGGGGGTGGACGCAAGCCGGTCACGGCATGAAATCCTGATGCGTCGGGCGTGCGCCCCAAGGCCTGCAGCAGGTCGGCCACGATGCCGCGCCATGGCTCGATCCATTTGCTGTCGATGCCGGCAATCGGCAGTTGGCGCAAGTAGAGGCCGCTGGATGGATGCTGCAACAGCCAGTCCAGCACCTGCTCCAGGCGCCGCCATTGCGCATCCTCGGTGTCGGCCAATCGCTCGAAATTGCGTGCCAGCACGCGGGAAAACGCGGGGCGAGCAGACCCGGCATCGAAGCGCACCAACCATTGACCATGGCGCCGCGCCGCCCGCTGCCAGCGCGGGCCTTCACCCAGGGCGTCGGCCACGGCGTGGGCATCGTCGAAGCACCAATGGGTGGGCAGGATTTGCGTACCCAAGCGCGCCCAGCGCCTCTCGGCCACCACAACCCGGCCCTGCCCCACTTGCTGCCATTGCCGCAGCCAGCCATCGAACACCGTCCACTGCGCTTGCGCTTGCGCCTCGGTGGGCATGTCGATTTTCAACGCCAGCGGCCAGTTCCCCTGCCCCGCCAACCAGTCGGCACGGTTGCGCCGCCACGCGCTGCGCAAGCGCTGAAGCAAGGCCTCAGGCGTGCGCATCGTCGCTGTGCACGGCTTCGCCACGCACCCGCTCGGGCAGGGCCAGGCGCTGCTGTGCCTGGTCGTATTCGATCAGCAGCACGCCCGAATCGTGGCGGCCGGTGATGTCGACGAAGCAGGCGCCGCCGATGAACGATTCCAGCGTCATCACCGATTTCAGCGGCGTGGCCACCACCATCTGGAAGCCGAAGTTCTCGAAGATGCCCATCGCCAGCGCGGTGAATTCGTTGTCGGCCTTGTCGAAGGCTTCATCCAGCACCACCGGCGCGTAGCGCGGCAAATGCCCGTCATCACCGCCGAGTTGGTAGCGCAGCGCCGCCGCCAGGCACGTCGTCGCCAGTTTCTGCCGCTGGCCACCGGACTTGCCCGCGCCGCTGCGATACACCTCAACCTGTTTGCGGCTTTGGGCCTCCACTTCCACGCCGATGAACTCCACATGCTGGCGCACGTCCAGCACCTGCTCGCGCCAGCGGCGCTCGTCCGGGTCCTGCGTGGACAGACGCGCCACCAGCGTGCGCAGGATGGCGAACTGTTGTTCGGCGCGTTCGCGGTCTTCGGTCTGGTGGTGGGCGAGCACATCGCGCAACTGCTGCTGGAACTCGCGCACTTCCGGCAGTGCGCGGTCGTTGACTTCGATTTGCAGCAGGGTGTCGCGGTTGAACGGCACCTGCTCCAGGCTGTCGTTGACCTCTTCCATGCGTTGGCCGATGGACTTGCGCGCCTCGCTCATGTGCTTTTGCAGCACCAGCAGATCCTGCTTGCTCTGGGTCTGCAGCAACTCGAAGAAGCGCGCTTCATGCTCCGGCAGACCATCCCGCTCCAGGCGTTGCAGGCGCGCAAGGAAGCTGTCGGCCGAATCCATGGTACTGGTGAAATCGCCGCTGTCTTCGGGCCACAGGCGGCGGTATTCGCTGAAGATTTTCTCGATGCAGGCCACCAGCCGGGCCTGTTCGTCCCGTTGTTCACCCAGCTCGGCGGACAAGGCACGCTCCAGTTCGCGGAAGCGTGCATCCAGCGTGTCCAGGCTCAAGGCTTGGTGCATGGGCAGGCGCTTGCCCAACGCCTCGCGTTGCAGCGGTGTCAGGCTGACGTGCGCCACGCGCTCGGCGCAGGCTTCGCGCTGTTTGCCGGCGGCACCTTGCTCGCGCTTCGCGCCCAGCAGGTTGGCGGCGGCTTCATTCATGACGACCTGCGCCTGGTCCTTGCGCGTGCGCTCGGCGCTCAAGGCTTCGCTGATGCGTTGCAGGTCGGCATCGGCGGCGCGCAGTTGCTGCAGTTGCTCGGCGATGGCCGACTGTCGCGACAACAGCGGGGCGATGTCGATATCGTCCCAGCGCAGGTTGCCAAGATCGCGCGCATGCCCGCGCCGCACTTCGGCTTCGCGGCGTTGCTGGCGCAGCGCATCGATGCGCGAATCGCTGCTGGCAATGGTGGCCGCCAGCTCGCGGGCTTCGGCTTCGAACACCGCCAGCTTGTCGCGATTGTCGAAGCCCAGCATCCAGTTGCGACGGTCACCCACGGCACTGCGGTCGTCCTTCTCGTGCCGCTCGCCACGGTGCTTGACCTGGCCTTCGCGGGTGATGCCGCGCTCCACCTGGCGCAACTGGTTGATGCCATCGACACAGGCATAGTCGAAGCGCCGCGTCAGTTCGGCATGCAGCCAGCCGCGCATGGCGTGTTCGCGCAGTTCCAGCTTGTGGATCAGGGAGTGCGCAGCCGGGCGGCGGTCGAACACCTCCTCGGCGCGGCCCACGCGGTAATAGACAAGACGCCCGCCCAGATGGGTCTGGTTGACCCACGCGGCCACCTTGGCGTACTGGCGTTCGTCCACCAGCAACGCCTGTGCGAAACCATGCAGCACGCGTTCGATGGCTCCGCGCCACGGCGCGTGGTCGGCATGCACCTGCATCAGTTCGCCGACGAAGGGCAAAGCGTTCTCGGCCAGGCCCAGGGCATCGCACAGGCGCGTGCGCAGGGACTGCATGCGTTCGGGGATGTTGGAGGGATTGCGCTGGAGTGCGTCGATTTCCGCGCGCACCTCGGCAAAACGCTTGCTCGCGTCGCGCTTTTCGTTCTTCAGCGCATCCATGGCCTGCTCGGTGTCGGCTTCGGCCTGCTGCGCGGACTCCTGCAAGGCGCGCGCTTCGCCCTGCAAGCGGGCAAAGCCGCCGGCATCGGCGGGCAGCGTCCAGCCCAGCCCCTTGCAGGCCACGTCGGCGGTACGGCGGTGGCGCTCGCAGGTGTGGATACGATCCTGTTGTTCGCGTGCCTCGCGCTCCAGCCGATCAATGGCCTCGCCACCTTGTTCGCGACGTTGCTGTTCCAACTCGGCGATGCGCTGTTCGTGGTTGTCCACGCGGCGCTGATGCTGACCCTGTTCGGCCTCGGCGGCGGCCACCTGCACGGCCAAGTCGGCCAGGCGTGCATCCAGCAAGGTCAGACGTTGCTGTTCGCGATAGCCATCCACGCCCTGCTGTTGTTCTTCCAGCGCGCTGCTGCTGCGGCGCAGCGCCATCCAGTGGCCGTGCTGCTCGCGCGCCGGTTGCAGGGTCTGCACTTGCCTGCGGGCGGTGACCACCGACTGGTGGGCGGCATCGAGTTCGCCGAAGTCGGCCACCAGTCGCTCGGCGGCGCTGAAGGTTTCCGGTTCGTCCAGCATGAAGCCGCGCAGGAACTGGTTCAGATCACCCAGGTTCTTGGCCGATTGGGTCTTGTGCAGCAATTTCAGCGCCATCTCGCTGCCGATGCCCAGCAGGCGGCGGAAGCGTTCGGCATAACCGCTGAAGTTGTCGAAATGGTGGACGTCATCGCCCAGTCGCGCCTTCAGGCGGCGCAGGTCCAGGTCGAAACCGTCCAACTCGGTGGCGATGTCGAAGGGCCGTTCGCAAATCATGAAATGACGTTTGACATCGGCCGTGGCCGAGCCGCTGCCGCTGATCCAGAACAGTCGCACCAGCGAGACCACCTGGCCCAGTTGATTGCGGTACTCCAGCGCCAAGGCCGACCAGGTGCTGCCACGACGCAGGTACTGGGTGGCAATTTCGCCGGAGTCGCTGTCCTGCTGGTCGGCCCATGCGCCGCGCACGTAGGAGGCCAGGTTGCGGTCGCGCCCGCTGCGCTCGGATTCGCGTGCGGCCGCGTTGAAGTCGACCAGGCTCGGCGGCACCAGCAGCGCCGACATGGCATCGAGCAAGGTGGATTTTCCTGAACCTGAGCGCCCCACGAACAGGAAGCCGCGTTCGGCAATGGGCACGTCCACCAGGCCGCTGAACGTGCCCCAGTTGAACACCTGCAGGCGGCGCATGCGGAATTGTTGCTGGCGCGGATCGGGAAGATCATCCAGAAACAATGACGCGGCCGGTTTGGCGCTGCGCTTGTCATTCATCGCCGCTGCCCTCCTCGTCATCGGCATCTTCGGCGCTGGCCGTGCCCTCACGCATCTGCCTGTACACCTCCGCCAAGGCCTGCACGTCTTCGGCCGGGAACAGCAGCTTCAGCGCAGGCGAGACTTCCATCCGCCCTTCGCTGCCACGCAGCCGTTGCAGCACGTTGTTGTCACGCATCTTCTGGATGGCGTTCGCCACGCGCTTGTTGAAGCCGGCGCGGTCGGTGGACAGGTTTTTCTCGTAGATCGACAGCACTTCCACCAGCACATCCTCTTCCACCACGGCGCGGCGGCCCTGCGCTTCGGCCTCGGCCAGTTGCTGGCGCAGATGCAGCAGCAGCACCGAATCGATGAAGGTCAGCGGCGAGGTGCGCAGCAGCCTGGGCGTGTCCAACTCGCCGGTTTCAGCCTGGCGGGTGAAGGCCACGCCCATCTCGCGGTCGATGACCAGTTCCAGGAACACATTGGCCAACTGGACGCGCACGATGCCCTCATGCCGCAGCAGCACCGGCCACAACTGACCATGACGCTCGGCATCCACGCTGGGGCCGGTCAGCAGCTGGCACAGCACACGGCGGGCATCCAGCGGCAACTGGCCGACATCGCCGGGATACAGGGCCGCGCCGTTGTCTTCGGCGCTGCTATCGGCGGGCGCGTCGAGTGTCTCGTCGTCGTGTTCGTGCGCGTCTTCGGCCTGCGGGCCGTGCTCATGCCAACTCATTGCGTTTTCCTTCGGTAAACCAGACCTTGGCAATGCGCGCGCGGCGCAGCTGCCCATCGCCACCGCGCCAGTGCACGGTTTCGGCCTCGCCGGTGGCGGTGATGCCATGGCGACCGGCCAGTGCCAGCAGGCCAATCACGCTGCCCAAACCTTGTGCGGCCGGGCGTTGTTCAAGAATGCCGCCGATGCTGAGCTGGGCGTGCTCGCCCAGCAGTTCGAACACATCGCGGCGCAGGCTGCGGAAATCGATTTCCGACTGCGCGACCAGATCACCCACGCTCTCCAGACTGATGAGTGCAGCGGTGCCGGCTTGGATGCTGCCATCCACTTGCCCCAAACGCGGGTCGTGCAGACGGTACTGCGCCAGCGAGCGCAGGCGGGTGGTGGTGAGCTTCAGTTCATAGGGCAGCGACTGCCGTGGCCGCGCATGTTCGCGGCTGGTCAGCGCCTCGGCCTGCGCCTGCTTGAGCAATTGATTCAATCGACGCTGCTCCAGATAGCCGCGGCTTTGCACGAAACCACGCAGGCTGCGGGCGAAGTGCTGCATCACATCGTGTACATGGCCGCCGCGCTCCAGCATCACCCGGGTCATGCCGCGCAGAAACTGGCGTTCGTGCCGCTCCAACTTGCGGGCGAAACCACGCGCCAGCACCGCTTCCAGCGCCGCATCCAGTTGCGTACTTTGCTCCATGTCATTGAGCAGCGCCCAGAACGCATTGAAGCTGCGCCCGGCTTCAGAATCGGCAATCACGTCCACGCCCTCGAACAGCCCGGCAAGCAGTTCGCCGCGCTCGCCTTCGTCGTCGATGATGCGTTCGCGGAAGTCGCGATTGAGTTGCTCCATGTCGTCGCGCACGCGGCGGAAATCCTCGGCCAACTCGTCGGCCAGACGGATGATTTCGCGGGTGCGCTCCAGCGCGCGCTTGCCATCCAGCGGCTTGACCTTGCCGCTCACGGCCTGCTCGATGCGTGCATCCAGCGCATCGCGTTCGGCATACAGCGCTTTCAAGCGGGCAACGGGATCGGTTTCGGTGGCTTCGGCCAGTTGCACCAACTGCCCGATGACCAGTGACAACCGGGTTTCCGTGGCGGCACTGCGGCTGTCTTCCAGGCCGGCAATGAAGCGGATGGCCTGGGCTGCGGCGCTGGACAGTTCGTATTGCTCTTCATGCGCGCCTTCAGGCAGACGCCGCTCCAGCCAGCCCTGCGTCAGCCAATCGGCCACGTAGGCCTGGGCGGTGCGTGGCAGTGCGCGCACAGGATCGGCGCGGCGCAACAGATCCAGTTCGTGTTGCAGGCGCTCGTGCAGGATAGAGGCCGACAGGCGGCGCTCGCCATCCAGCAGCAAGCCCTGCAGCAGCCCCAGCACTTCCGGCGCGCTGTCGGCGGCGAGCAAACGCCACAAGGGCTGCTCACGCATGCGACGCCAGGCGGCGATGCGGGCCTGGATTTTCATCGGGGATCTCGCGATGGGCAACGCATCAGGTTAGCAGTGACGCTCGCTTGCGTCCGGCTCACGTGCGCACCAACCAGCGCCGCGCCATCCGCTGCATCGAGGCATCGGCCTGCGGGTCATCGGCCAGTTCGGCAATATCACGCCAGGCCAATGCCAGTGATTCCTCGCTGATGACGAAGGCCTCGCTGCCACCGGCATGCACGACGTAACGCACGTCGTAATGCCAGTGGCCGGGCACCTCGCCGCGTTCGGGGATCCAGTGTTTGTCGAGGTCGAAGATGGCCGGCTCCACGCGCAGGCCCGTCAGGCCGGACTCCTCTTCGGCTTCCTTCAGCGCGACCGCCGCCAGGTCGGTATCGCCATCGGCATGGCCGCCCAGTTGCAGCCAGCGGCCCAGCTTGCGGTGATGGGTGAGCAACACGCGCCGGCCATCGGCGCTGACCAGCCAGCTTGAGCCGGTGAAGTGGCCATCGATACGCGCGCGCAAAAAAGCGTGTGCGCCTTCGCCCAGCAAACGGGCGAATTGATCGGCCAGCATGGCTTGCTCGGGATACGCAAGCGCATGTTCTTGCAACAACAAACGAAGGGGTTCGGGATGCATGGGCGTGGTCGCTCCAGCGCAAGGATATCGCTGCATTGCAGCACGGCGCGACGCATGCGGGCAAGGATTCAACGCCGCTTGCTGCGGCGGAAATGGCTGGAGTAAGGTGGCGCATCCTTGCCGCGTTGTTTGCATGCCGCGTCAACGATGGCCCTCCCCTGCCCGTAACGCGGGCATCACCCAGGACACATGCATGTTCAAGCAGTTGCTGCGCACCAAGCCGGTACAACCGGCCGGCCATATCGATGCAGGCGAGCCGTTTGAAGGCTCGCTGGAAGGTGAATCCCATCTCAAGCGCACCCTGACCGGCACCCAGTTGATCATGCTCGGCATCGGCGCGGTGATCGGTGCCGGCATCTTTGTCATTACCGGGCAGGCGGCGGCTGATCATGCCGGGCCGGCGGTCATGTTGAGTTTTGTCCTGGCCGGCATTGCCTGTGCGTTCGCCGGGCTGTGCTATGCCGAGTTCGCCGCAATGCTGCCGGTTTCTGGCAGTGCGTATTCGTATTCCTACGCGACGCTGGGCGAGGGCGTGGCGTGGTTGATCGGCTGGTGTCTGGTGCTGGAATACCTGTTTGCCTCGGCGGCGGTGGCGGCGGGTTGGTCGGGCTATTTCAACGCTTTCCTCGGCAATTTCGGCATGGCCTTGCCCGCGGAATTGGCCAGCGCGCCGATCACCATCAAGGATGGCGCGATCGTCTATACCGGCGGCCTGATCAATCTGCCAGCGGTGGCGATCATCGCCGCGATCTCGGCGGTGGGCTATGTCGGCATCACCCAATCGGCGTTCGTCAACAACATCATCGTGGTGGTCAAGGTCGGGGTGATTTTGGCGTTCATCGGCTTTGGCATGCAGTATGTCGATAGCGCGCTGTGGACGCCGTTTATCCCGGAAAAAATCATCGAGCCCGATGGCACCAGCAAGTTTGGTTTCGAGGGCGTGACCCGCGCAGCGGCGATGGTGTTCTTCGCCTATATCGGCTTCGATGCGGTATCGACGGCGGCCGGCGAAGCGAAGAACCCGCAGCGCGATATGCCGATCGGCATCCTTGGCTCGCTGGTGATCTGCACCGTGCTCTACATCGCCGTCTGCGCGGTGCTGACCGGCCTCTTGCCCTACTCGCAACTGGGCACCGCCGAGCCGGTATCGACCGCGCTGGCGGCGCACCCAGAACTGACCTGGCTGCGCATCTTTGTCGAGATCGCGGCGGTGGCCGGTTTGGCTTCGGTGATTTTGGTGATGCTGATGGCGCAGCCGCGCATCTTCTACACCATGTCGCGCGATGGCCTGCTGCCGAAGATGTTTGGCAAAGTGCATCCAAAGTTCCACACGCCGTATCGCGGCACGGTGGTGGTCGGTATTTTGTCGGCGATCCTGGCCGGCCTGCTGCCCATCGGCCTGTTGGGTGAGATGGTATCGATGGGCACCCTGCTCGCCTTCGCCACGGTCTGCGCTGGCGTGTTTGTGCTTCGTCGCACCCGGCCGGATATGCCGCGCCCGTTCCGCGCCCCGCTGATCTGGTTGGTCAGCCCGTTGGGCGTGGCGGCCTGCATGTATCTATTCTGGCAGCCGTTTAAAGAACACTGGCATTTGTTTGTTGGCTGGATCGCGATTGGCACCCTGATCTACCTGCTCTACGGCCGCCATCACAGCAAGCTGCATCGCCACCATGGCTGAGTCCGGGGCGGGCGCGTCGCCACCCACACGCGAAACCCGTCGCCCACGCCTGTGGCAAGCGCTGCTACCACTGGTGGTGCTGGCGGCCTTGCTTGGCTGCTCGGTACTGCTGTTTGGTGACGACAGCTCGTTGGGGGCCAATCAGGTCGCCTTGATGCTGGCAACGATAGTCGCGGCACTGGTCGGTCTCTCCAACGGCCAGCGCTGGGACGAGATCCAGGACGGCATGGTCCACGGCATCGCGCTGGCCATCGTGCCGATATTCATCCTGCTGGCGGTGGGTGCACTGATCGGCACCTGGATGCTGGCCGGCACCGTGCCAACGCTGGTGGTGTACGGCATGCAGTTGATGCACCCGGCGTATTTCTATCCGGCCACCTGTCTGGTCTGCGCAATCGTCGCGCTATCAATCGGCAGCAGTTGGACGGTGGCCGGCACGCTGGGTATCGCCTTGATGGGCGTGGCGCAGGGCTTGGAGATGTCACCGGCGATCACGGCCGGCGCGGTGATCTCCGGTGCCTACTTTGGCGACAAGCTCTCGCCCTTGTCGGATACCACCAATCTGGCCCCGGCCGCTGCCGGCGCGGAATTGTTCGAACACATCCGTTATATGACGTGGACCACGGTGCCGGCGCTAGTACTGGCGCTGATCGGCTTCGCCATCGTCGGCCTGCGTGCCAGCCACAAACTTGCCGCGCAGGACGATGCGGTATTTGGCGATTTGCCCAGCGTGCTTGCCCAGCATTTCAGCATCGGCCCGCATCTCTTGATCCCGATGCTGGTGGTGGTGGTGCTGGCGATCCGGCGCATGCCGGCCTACCCGACCATCCTGATCGGCGCGCTGAGCGGCCTGCTGTTTGCTGCGCTGTTCCAGCCCGATGCGATGGCCGCGCTGGGCAGCGCCGAAGGCCGTGGCCGCGCACTGGGGATGTTTGCCGGCGGCTGGACGGCGATGTTCAACGGCTATGCGGTGGAAACCGGCCATGCCGCCACCGATGATCTGATCAGCCGCGGCGGCATGGCCTCGATGTTGCCGACGATCTGGCTGATTGTGGCGGCGCTTGGGTTTGGCGCGGTGATGGAGCGGGTCGGCCTGCTGGAGCGGTTGATCCGCTCGGTATTGAAAGCGGTGCGCTCGTCGAGCTCGCTGATTGCATCGACCGTGGCCACCAGCTTCGGCACCAATCTGGTGGCCGCCGATCAATACATGGCCATCGTGCTGCCGGGCCGCTTGTTCCGCGCCGAATACCAGCGCCGTGGACTGGCCCCGGTCAATCTCTCGCGCGCACTGGAAGACGGCGGCACCATGACATCGGCGCTGATCCCGTGGAATACCTGCGGTGCCTACATGGCCGCCACCCTCGGCGTCGCCACGCTCGACTACCTGCCTTATGTATTCTTCAATCTGCTGAGCCCGTTGCTGGCGATGGCGGTGGCCTACAGCGGCTACAAGATCCTGCGCCTGCCGGCCAGCAACGACACACCCGCCGCCTCCGCACCGACGCACACGCCCTGAGGCAACCCAACCCACCCGACCAGGAGTCAAATCCCGCATGGACAACCCCTCGATCCACGGCATGTGGTCCTCGCGACTGATGTTCATCCTTGCCGCCACCGGCTCGGCCGTTGGCCTCGGCAACATCTGGCGCTTTCCCTACATGGTCTCGGACAACGGTGGCGGTGCGTTTGTGCTGGTGTATCTGTTCTGCATCCTGCTGGTCGGCCTGCCGATCTTGATCGCCGAAGTGTTGATCGGCCGCCACGGCCGGCTAAGCCCGATCAACTCACTGCGCAAGGTAGTGAGCGAAAGCGGTGCATCGCGCAAATGGGTGGGCTTGGGTTGGATGGGCATCATCGCCGGCGTGTTGATCCTGAGTTTCTATGGCGTGGTCGCTGGCTGGACGCTGCACTATGCATGGCTGTATCTGCTGCAATTATTCGGCGGCGCGCCGATCACCGACCCCGGCGCCACCTTCAGCGCGCTGCTGGCAAGCCCCAGCCAATTGATGCTGTGGCAGGGCGTGTTTATGGTGCTAACGCTCGGCGTAGTTGGGTTGGGCGTCGAGCACGGCCTAGAGCGCGCGGTGCGTTTCTTGATGCCGGCACTGTTTATCCTGCTGCTGATTTTGGTCGGCTACGGCATCAGCACCGGCTACGTCGGCCAGGCCGCCGCCTTCTTGTTCAAGCCGGATTTCTCCGAAATCACCGGCAGCGTGTTTTTGGCGGCGATGGGCCAAGCCTTCTTCACCCTGAGCCTTGGCATGTGCACGATGATGGCTTACGGCGCTTATCTGCCGCGCGAAGGCGTATCGATCACCACCTCGGGCTTGGCGATTGGCATCACCGATACCGTCGTCGCGCTGCTGGCCGGCATCGCGATCTTCCCGGTGGTGTTGAGCTTCGGCCTGGATCCGGCCGGCGGCGGCCCGGGGCTTATCTTCACCTCGCTACCGCTCGCGTTCGAGGCAATGCCCTTCGGCACGCTGTATGGCCTGCTGTTTTTCGGCCTGCTGGCGGTGGCGGCATGGACATCCTCGATCTCGCTGCTGGAGCCGGCCACCGCGTGGCTGGTGGAACGCTTCGGCGTTGGCAGCCGCAAACGGGCGGCGTTTCTGGTCGGCGGCCTGTCGTGGTTGCTCGGCCTGCTCTCGGTGTTGTCGTTCAACCACTGGTCGCATGTGCGCATCGCCGGGCGCGACATCATGAGCTTCATCGAGTTCATCTCCAGCGATTTGATGCTGCCGCTGGGCGGCATGTTGATCGCGCTGTTTGTCGGCTGGGCGGTCAAGCGCAGCCTGCTGCGCAAAGAGCTCCCGGATTTGTCCGAGGGCGTATTCAACAGCTGGCTGTGGGTGCTGCGCATCCTCGCCCCGGCGCTGGTCTTGCTGGTGTTGCTGTACAAGCTGGTTTGAGCCGCTTGCGCACGCCCTGATTCGGGCTAGACTGCGCACCGGCCCGGCCCGACGGGCCGCCGTGCGCAGCGCCGTGCGGCTTGCACCATCGCGACGCCTGCGGGATGCGCCGCGCACGCAGGCCAATCACTATCAGCATGCGCAAGATCGGACCGCTACTGGCCACGTTTGTGGTCGCCAACAACATGATCGGCTCGGGGTTTTTCCTGTTGCCGGCCACGCTGGCGCGCTCCGGCTCGGTCACGGTTTTCAGCTGGCTGCTCGGCACCGTGCTGGCGATGATGCTGGGTGCGGCCTTTGCGCGACTGGCGCGCAGCAACCCCAATCTGGAATGCCCGGATGACTACATCCGCCCCTCGATTGGCCGCGATGCCAGCTTTATCGCCAGCACCATGTACTGGGCCTCGTCGTGGATCGGCAACAACGCGATCGCGGTGGCCGCGTTCGGCTATCTGGTCACCCTGCTGCCACTGGATGGTGCCGACCCCAAGGTGCAAGTCGCCGGCCAGATCGCGCTGATCTGGTTGATGTTCGCGATCAATCTGCTGGGCCCGCGCCCGGTCGCCAAAGTGCAAAGCCTGTGCGTGGTGTTTGGCCTGCTGCCGGTTGGCATGGTGTTGTTGTTTGGCTGGGGCGTATTCGATCCCAACCTGTATCGCGCCGATTGGAATGTCACCGAGCAATCCGATGCGCGGGTGATCTTTGATGCGCTGGCGCCGATCTTCTGGGCCTTTGTTGGGCTGGAAACCGGGGCGATGATCGCCGGCGTGGTGCGCAACCCCAACCGCGATGTGCCGATTGCCACGCTGGGCGGCGTCGCCATCGCCGGCCTGGTCTACATGACCTCATCGGTGCTGGTGATGGGTATCGTGCCGGCGGCGGAACTGGCCGCCTCCAGCGCGCCGTTCGCACTGGTGGCGGCCAAAATCTTCGGCCCGTGGGCCGCGGTGATGATCGCCGCCGCCGCCACCATCAAGGCCACCGGCACGCTGGGCGGCTGGATGCTGGTGGCCGGTGAATCCGGTGCGCGCGCCGCGCAACGCGGGTTTTTGCCCGGCGTGTTCGCCCGCTTCAACCGCCATGGCGCAGCCGCCAGCGGCTTATTGATCATCACCATGGCGATGACGCTGCTGGCACTTTTGACACTCTCGCCTACTGTCTCCGGCCAGTTTGAAGTGCTGATCGAAATCGTCGTCACCCTGGTGGTGCTGGCCTATGCCGCCGCCGGTCTGGCGCTGGTGATCGGCACGCCGCTCCATCGCCCGTCAGCCAGCGACCGCCTGCTCGGCATCGGCGCACTCGGTGCCTGCGTGCTGCTGTTGTGGTCATCGGATTGGAAGATGCTGGTCGGCGGCGCGGTCGTGGTGATGGTCAGCTGGGCGTTGTATCGGCTTTTTGCCGCGCGGCGTTGAACGCGCCTGCGCTTGTCATCTCGCCAGAGCGCAGTTGTTTGTAAACTCCACAGATGGATAACGCCCTGCCCTACGATAGCCAACGCCTGCGCCATGTCGCCGGTGAATTGATCACCAATGTGCGCGATCTCGGCCATGCCGGCTGGACACCCGCGACCAGCAGCAATTTTTCGATGCGGCTGGATGATCGCCATGCCGCGATCACCGTCTCTGGCCGCAACAAATCCAAACTCTGCGAAAGCGACATCATGGTGGTCGATCTCAGTGGTCAGCCGGTCGCCACGGTGGCGAAACCATCGGCCGAAACCCTGCTGCACACCCAGCTTTACGCCCGCGATCCGGCCGTCGGCTGCGTGCTTCACACCCATTCGGTGACCCAGACCGTGGCCTCACGCCTATTCGCCGGCCAAGGCCATGTGCGCTTCGAGGATTACGAATTGCAAAAAGCCTTCGTCGGCAATCACACCCATGAAGGCGCGATTGATGTGCCGGTATTCGCCAATACCCAAGACATGCCGGCACTGGCGGCCAAGGTTGAAGCCGCGCTGGATGCACAGCCGATGTGGGGCTATCTGATCGAAGGCCACGGCCTGTACGCCTGGGGCCACGACATGCACGAAGCACGCCGACATCTGGAAGCCTTTGAATTCCTGCTGGCCTGCGAACTGAAAATGATGGAATTGAAACGATGAGCCGCCTGCGTGTTTTTGCCGATCACGATGCCGATACGGTACTGCTGCACACCGCCGACCACACCGCGATTGCCGATGCGCTGGCGCAAATCGGCGTGCGCTTTGAGCAATGGCAGGCTAGCCAACCCGTCAAGGCCGGCGATAGCAGTGAGGCGATCATGGCCGCCTACCGCACCGATATCGATGCGCTGGTTGCCGAAAACGGCTTCAACAGCGTGGACGTGGTCAGCATCGCCCCCGACAACCCGCAACGCGAAGCAATGCGCGCTAAATTTCTCGACGAGCACACCCACAAAGAAGGTGAGGTGCGTTTTTTTGTCGATGGCAGCGGCCTGTTCTCGCTGCATGTCGGCGACAAGGTGTACGAAGTGCTATGCGAGAAAGGTGATTTGATCTCGGTGCCGGATAACACCACCCACTGGTTCGACATGGGCGCAGCACCCGAATTCGTCGCCATCCGCTTCTTTACCAACCCCGATGGCTGGGTGGGCGAATTCACCGGCAGCGATATCGCGCAGCGGTTCCCGCGTTACGAGAAATGATTTCATGAGCCGCTTGATTCTGACTGACATCGAGGGAACCACCGGCAGCATTTCCTTCGTCAAGGATGTGCTGTTCCCCTATGCACGCGCCGCCCTGCCGGGCTTCGTGCGCGACAACGCCGATGCCCCCGAAGTGCGTGAATTGCTCGACGAGGTGGCCAAGGAGATCGGCGCGCCCTGCGATGACGGCGTGATCGTCGAGACCCTGCAAGGCTGGATCGATAGCGACCGCAAACACACCGCGCTCAAAGCACTGCAAGGGCTGATCTGGCAGGCCGGGTATCGCGATGGCGAGTTCACCGCGCATATCTACCCGGATGTCGCACCCAAACTTGCCGAATGGCATCAGGCCGGGCATCGCCTCGCGGTGTATTCCTCCGGCTCGGTGCCGGCGCAAAAACTGTTCTTCGGCCATTCCGATGCTGGCGACCTGCTGCCGCTGTTCTCGGCGTATTTCGATACGCGGATCGGCCACAAGCGCGATGCCGAAAGCTATCGCCGGATCAGCGAGGAATTGGCGATGCCGGCCAGCGAGATCGTGTTTCTCTCCGATGTCGTCGAAGAACTTGATGCCGCCCGCGCAGCCGGCATGCACACCGTACTGCTTGACCGGCGCGATGATTATCCCGAGCCACGCACCGGCGCTGCGGCCAACGCGCACCCACGGGTGGAATCGTTTGCCGAGATCGTAGTTTGAGGTAGGTAGTTGGCCTCCCCTCTCCTTTTGGGAGAGGGGCTGGGGGAGAGGGCGAACGCAGCGATGCAGTCGGACGCCACAAAGCCGTCACCCAACTAAGCCCCAACCGCTGAATTTGCGGCCAAAACACAACCCCATCCCGATCATGCGCGTCGTTACTCGCAGGCGCAGCGCGCTTGCATCCCGCAGATCACTTGCCGCACAACATCCGCACCCGTATCGTGTGCTGTCTTGTCGATAGTGATCGCCCGCCCACGATGAAAATCACCCCGCGTCTGTTCCGTCTTGGCATCAATCTGTGGCCGCCGTTTCTGTTTTCCGGCATCCATGTCACCCATCTAAGCCAAGATTGGCGTCATGCGCGCGTCGAGTTGCGGCTGCGGCCGTGGAACCGCAATTACGTTGGCACCCAGTTTGGCGGCAGCCTGTTTTCGATGACCGACCCGATGTGGATGCTGCTGGCGATGCACGCCCTGCCACGCGATTACATCGTCTGGGACAAGGCCGGCACGATCGAGTTCATCAAGCCCGGCCGCAGCACGGTGCATGCCGAATTCCATCTCAGCGATGCCACCATTGATGAGCTGAAAGCCGCCGCCGCCGGTGGCGAAAAGGTGCTGCGCTGGTTTGAGACCGATGTTATCGATAGCGATGGCGATGTGGTGGCCAAAGTGCTCAAGCAACTCTATGTGCGCTTGAAGCCGGGGCGCTGATCCGCGCCCCTCACCTCACCGCCGCGTCGATCAATCGGCCGCCAGCTGTGAGCCCGGCAGTGGCACGCTGATCGGCTTGCCCTGCGTATATTTGCCCAGCATCGGTATCGATAATTCACCGCGTTCGGTATCGAAGCGCAACGGATGCGCGGCACTCGTGAACTGCTCCGGCAAGGCATCCGGGATGGTGGCCGGTGCCGCAAGCAGGGCCGGTTGATGGCGCAACCAAAGCAAGGCCGCCAAGGTGCGCTGGATCGCCGCTTGGTCGCGCAGACGGTCGGCATAATCGCTGAAGGCCGGGGCGGCGATATCGCCCAGAATGCAGCCAATCGCATTCGAGACGCACTGGATGCGCAGGTGACCGGGATAGACCACCGGGGCTATTGGCAAGTCCTGAAGAATCGCCTGTTGGTTCGCTGGCTCGCAAACCCCGACCATCGATTTGGCCGATTGCGCACGGGTCATCTCGGCATCCAAAAAGACGTATGTATGGAAGCGGCTGTATTGCTTGGCCGTCGGCGGGATTTGATGCCGCATCACGTGGCTGACAAAGGCAAATTCGCCACGCATCGCCCGGCACATCGATACATCTTCTGGCTGCGGCAATGCAAAGGCGTGCTGGCAGCTTGCCGGCAAGGCGGTATCGGCCGGCACTTCCGCCAACATCTGCCCGGCCAAGCGGCCATAACCCCGCCCGACATAGGCGCTGGCCACCATCCGCACTACCAACAAATCGGTATTCGCGCCTAACCGACGCCAATCGTTGATGGCATCGCAGACGCCGCCCAGCGCGCCAAGTTTGTCGCCATTGGCAAATTGCAATGCCCACCGGGTGGCCGGGGCAAAGGCCCATCGAAACGGTGGAAAGGGCATATCCGCCCGGGGCTGGAACGGCGATTGCAGATAGTCGCCCTTGGCCGCCGCCACCCTTCGATCAAGCCAGCCGCTGTGCTGCGCGACAAGCGTTTGATAAGCCGACAAATCCGCACGCACCTTGGCCAGACAATCGTCGTCGTGCGAACAAAACCCGGGCGGCTGCTCGGCATCGGGCTGATCCTTCGGCCAGCGGCCCTCGGCGCTGCTGACGAGGCCCGGGTAGTGGCCCTCGGCATCGGGTTTGAGCGCGGCAAAACGCCGCACGTCTTCTGCCATCACCGCATCACGCCCGGCGGCATCCAGCGGGTAATCGGCCAGCCAGAAATCGGCATACGCATTGCGCCCTTCCGGCTGCCACGCCTGCTCCATCAACGCCAAAGCGCGACGCTCGGAGGGGCTTGGCCCCAACAAGCGCGAAATCGTCCAAAGAATGACAGGTGCCAACAACAGCAGAAGCAGGCTGTAAATCATGCGTTTGAGCATCAAGGATTTCCCCGGTTGGTGAGCGGCACCATAACATCCTGCGCAATACCGATTGACAGGCGCGACAGCTCGCGCGGGCCGAACTAAAATTGCCACATGACGACCGAAAAAAAGCCCAAATCCCGCCTCGCCGGCCTGTTTCTAACCGGTTTACTGACGCTGTTTCCGCTATGGCTGACCTGGGTGGCGCTGCGCTTCGTGTTCGGCTTGATGTCCGATGTCAGCCGGCCGTGGGTGGAGCCAATCCTGCAAGGGTTTGCCCATGCGTTTCCCGGCACGTTGGGCTGGCTGGCGGCGGGTTGGGTGCAGGCGGCGGTCGCTCTGTTCGGCACGCTTGGCCTGATTCTGTTGGTTGGCGTGCTGACCCGGCAAGTGGTTGGCCAACAAATGCTGAAATGGTTTGAGGCGTTGATCGCGCGCATCCCGCTGGCCAGCACCATCTACGGCAGCGCACGCAAATTGCTGGATATCCTGCAGACCTCGCCGGGTGGCACCCAGCGCGTGGTGCTGATCGATTTCCCCTCGCCCGATATGAAAGCGGTCGGCTTTGTCACCAAGGTGATCCGCGAGACCGGCACCGGCCGTGAACTGGCTGCGGTGTATGTGCCGACCACGCCCAACCCCACTTCGGGGTATCTGGAGATCGTGCCGGTGGAGAAGATCACGCCAACCAACTGGACGGTGGACGAGGCGATGAGCTTCATCATCTCCGGTGGCGCGGTATCGCGCGATGAGATCCCGTTCTCGCACGCATCGGCCAACAGCGACATCCGCTCAGATCAGGTTTGAAGGCACCGGCTTGCCAAACAGGAAGCCCTGCAGTGAATCGCAGCCAAGGCGGGTCAGCACGGCTTGCTGCTCTTCGGTTTCCACACCTTCGGCGATCACAGTCAAGTTCAGGGTGTGACCCAGCGCGATGATCGCGGCGACAATCGCCTCGTCCTCGCTGCCGGCGCACAGATCGTGGATGAAGCCCTGATCGATCTTGAGCTCACACGCCGGCAGGCGCTTGAGGTACATCAGGCTGGAATAGCCGCTGCCAAAGTCATCGATGGAAATTTTCACGCCCAACGCCACCAACCGGCCCAGGATATCCAGCGTGGTTTCCGGGTCGCGCATGGCGGTGGATTCGGTGATCTCGATCATCAATGCCGAGGCCGGCATCTGGTGACGCCCAAGCGCGCCGCTGATCTTGCCGATCAGGCCGGGTGAGCGGAACTGGCTGGGCGAAAGATTGATCGAGATCGAATGCAAATCCTGCCCGGCATGGCGTACCGCCATGAAGTGACGGCAAGCCTCCTCGATCACCCAACCGCCAATTTCGAGGATCAGGCCGGTTTTCTCGGCCAGGGGGATGACCTGCTCCGGCAACAACAGCCCGCGTTCGGGATGCTGCCAGCGCAACAGGGCTTCAACCCCAACCAAGCGCCCGTCGGCCGTGGCATGTTTGGGCTGATAGTGGAGGCGCAGTTGGCCCGCGGCGATTGCCCCGCGCAAATCCTGGATCAAGGCCAACTGGGCATGCGCATCGCGGTTCATCGATGGCGCAAAGAAACAATACTCGTTGCGGCCGTTTTCCTTGGCGGCATACATGGCAGCATCGGCGTGGGCGATCAGATCGCGGCCGGTGGTGCCGTCATCGCCGTGCATCGCGATGCCGATGCTGGCAGTGACATGCAATTCGCCACGGCCCAGCCGCATCGGGATCGATATCTGGCGCAGCAGGCGCTCGGCCAATCGGGCTGCATCGGCGCTGTCTTCAACTTCACTGATCACCACGAATTCATCGCCGCCCATCCGCGCCAACGTATCCTCGGCGCGTACGACCTGATTCAGCTCATTGGCCAGATGCATCAACATGCGATCACCTACAGGATGACCGTAGGCATCATTGATCGGCTTGAAGCCATCGAGATCGATGAAAAACACGGCAAACCGGCACCCATGCCGCTCGGCACGCGCGATGGCGCGATCAAGCTGGGTTTCCAGCATCAGGCGGTTGGGCAGCTTGGTCAGGCTGTCATGCAGGGCCAGATAGGAGAGTTCCTGATTGGCGCGGGTCAATGAATCGGCCAGCACGCGGGTGCGCTCCTGCATCCGGCGCTCCTGCAAGGATGCCAACAGCGCCAAGGCCAGAATACCGAAGCTGGCGGTGCCGACCAGGATCGCCAACCAATGCTGCGAAATACCGCCCGATTGCGCCGCGCCACAGATGCTGCCCAGCGGGAAACGTGCCGCCGCCATCCCGGTGTAATGCATGCCGACAATCGCCAGCCCCATCACCAGCGCAGCCAGCAGACGCAGCCGGCGATTGCGCCGCCCCTCGGTTTTGAGCGCAAAGGCGATCCACAACGCCGCGCCCGCTGCCGCTATCGCGATCAGGATCGACAAGGTGAACCACAGCGCGTCGTATTCGATGCCGGGCTGCATCTTCATCGCCACCATGCCGAGGTAGTGCATGCCGGCGATGCCCAGCCCGATCACCACCGCACCCAGCAGCAGCCGCCGCCAAGGCAGCACATCGGCGGACATCAACCACAGCAGGCAGCCCGAGCTACCCACCGCGATCAACAGCGAGATGAATGTGATGGTGATGTCGTAACCCAGTGGAATCGGCAGGCTGAAAGCCAACATGCCGATGAAATGCATCGACCAGATGCCGCAGCCCATTGCCAATGAGCCGCCCGCCCACCACAGGCCGGCGGCCGTGCCACGGCTGGCATTGATCCGCGCCGCCATGTCCAGCGCCGTATAGGCCGCGATGCTGGCGACCAGGAAGGAAAACACCACCAAAGGTGCGTTGTAGGTTCCGGTGAGCATCGGCAATCAGGTGAATTCCGCGACCGCATCGCAAGCACAGGCCGTACCCGCCGGTTTGACATCGACGTGGTCGCCAGCGCCGGGCTGGTCAAGTGATTGATCCTGCACGCTGCCGTATCTCGCCAACAGATCGGTCGGCGGCATCGGCCGCGCCAGCAGAAAACCCTGCAACGATGTGCAGCCCAGCGATGCCAACAGCTGCCGTTGCTGATCGGTCTCCACCCCTTCGGCGATGATGTCGAGCTTCAAGGTGCGGCCCAGCGCGATGATCGCCGAGACGATGGCTTCATCTTCGCTGCCCGCGGCCAGATCGCGCACGAAGCCGCGATCGATCTTCAGTTCACTGGCCGGCAGGCGTTTCAGATACAGCAGGCTGGAATAGCCGGTACCAAAATCATCGATCGAAATGCGCACGCCCAGGCCAACCAACCGGCGCAGAATATCGAGACTGGCTTCCGGGTTGTGCATGGCGGTGGATTCGGTGACTTCCAGCACCAGACACGATGGCGGCATGTCGTGGCGTTCTAGCGCGGCGTTGATCTTGGCAAACAGATCCGGCGAGCGGAACTGCGCGGCGGAGAGATTGATCGCCACCGAATCCAGCACCAGCCCCTGTTCACGCCACTGCATGAATTGGCGGCAAGCCTCGACAATCACCCAGCGGCCGATTTCAAGGATCATCCCGGTCTTTTCCGCCAGCGGGATGAACTCCATCGGGCTGATCGGGCCACGGCTGGGGTGGCTCCAGCGCAGCAAGGCCTCGACGCCACTCAGGCGGCTGTCATTGGCACTGAACTTGGGCTGGTAATGCAGGCTGAGCTGGTTGTTCTCCAGCGCCAGGCGCAGGTCCTGGATCATCGCCAGCTGCGCGTGAGTGCCGCGGGTCATCGATGCTTCGAAATAGCAGAACTCGTTGCGGCCCATATCCTTGGCGGCATACATCGCGGCATCGGCGCAGCTGATCAGCGCGCGTGGCTCATCGGCATCGGTGCCAAACAGGGCGATGCCGATGCTGGCGGTAACGCGCAATTCGATACCCTCGATCACTACCGGCCGGGCGATGGCCTCAAGCACAGTGCGCGCGACGCTGGCCGCATCCGATGGATCGGCCAAATCAGTCACCACCACGAACTCATCGGCCCCGATGCGGGCCACGGTATCCTCGGCGCGCACCATCGACTGAATCACTCTGGCGTGATTACGCAGCAGGCTGTCACCCAAGGGGTGACCATAGACATCATTGATATTCTTGAAGCCATCAAGATCGACCATCATTACCGCAAACACATCGCCCGAGCGGCGCGCGCGGTGGCAATCGCGCTTCAAGCGGTCTTCCAGCATGGTGCGGTTGGGCAGTTGGGTGACCGGATCGTGCAGGCTGATGAAGGCCAGCTCATCATTGGCCCGCTGCAGCGAATCCTCCAATGCGCTGGTCTGGATCTGCACCCGGCGATCAAGCTGCGATGCCACCATCATGATCACGAACAAGGCAAGCGATGCGCCACCGGTCAGCACGGTCAACATCGTGGTCGAAATGCCCTGCCCGTCCGTCGCCCCACACATGCTGCCCGCCGGGAAGCGCGCCGCCGCCATCCCGGTGTAATGCATGCCGATAATCGCCACCCCCATCACCAGCGAGGCCAGCATCCGCAGGCGGCTGTTGCCTTGCACTTCCCGCCGCAGAGCGAACGCAATCCACAAGGCGGCCCCGGCCGCGGCAATCGCAATCACGATCGAGGCGGCAAACCAGCCCGGGTGGTAATCAATGCCGGGCGCCATGCGCATCGCCGACATGCCGATGTAATGCATCGCGGCAATCCCCAACCCCATCACGACCGCGCCGTACAGCAAGCGCGCGGCGGGCAACTCCGCACCCGACACAATATGCAAGGCAAATGCCGAACTGATCACCGCGACCAACAACGACAGCAGGGTGATCCACAGATCGTAGCCAAGCGCGATCGGCAGGCTGAACGACAACATGCCGATGAAATGCATCGACCAGATGCCGCTGCCCATCACCAACGCACCAAAGCCCAGCCAAAACCCGGTACTGCCCGGCCGGCTGGCATTGATCCGCGCCACCATCTGCAAGGCGGCAAACGATGCCAGCACCGCCACCAGATACGAGACGACCACCAGCATCGGGTTGTATTGGCCACTTAGATAATCGCTCATTCCATTTCCTGCTTGCGCACGGACGGGGCTGGCAAGCCCGCACCGGGCGGTGTATCAACTTGGCGTCATTAACGTCCACTGCCGGTGATTCTTGAATGCGGCCATCGCCGACCATGACTTTCGGCAACTGGCAGGCCGCACACGGTGGCGCACACTGGTCATTCATCCTGCAGGATTTCGCCATGCGCCCCGCCCATCTCGTCCTCGCCTCGGCGATTGCCATCAGCCTTGTCGGCTGCGCCACCGCACCCAACACGCGCGCCGCCGCAACATCGAACCCATCGACACAGACTGCGCCAGTCGCCGGCAAGGGCGAGCAACTCAACGCGCTGTACGCCCGATACTGGGAAGAAGTGCTGCGGATGAATCCGATCCAGGCCACCTTCCAGGGCGACAACCGCTACAACGATCAATTGCCGGATTTCTACGCCAAGGCATTCCGCGATGAAGCCCGCGCTTTCACCCGCGATTGGCTGCAGCGTGTCGAGGCAATCGGGCCGGAAGGCCTGAGCGGTCAGGATTTGATCAGCTACCAGATCTTCGTCAGCGAGGCGCAGGACGCGCTGCATGCCGAACAATTTCCCGGCTGGATGATGCCGGTCAACCAGATGGGCAGCATCGTCACGTTTGCCGCGATGCTGGGCTCGGGTACCGGCGCGCAGCCATTCAAGACGGTCAAGGATTACGACAACTGGCTGGCGCGCGGCCGCCAACTTCCGACACTGGTTGACAGCGCCATCGCCAATATGCGCGAAGGCATGAAGGCTGGCGTGGTGCAGCCGCGCGCGCTGATGGTCAAGGTGGTTCCGCAGATCGATACCCTGATCAAGGCCAAGCCGGAAGAAAGCCTGTTCTGGGGGCCGATCAAATCGATGCCGGCGGATTTCAGCGCCACCGATAAATCGAGACTTGAAACCGAATACCGGCAGATGGTCGGCAATCAGCTGATGCCATCGTTCAAAAAGCTGCGCGACTTCATCAATGACGAATACCTGCCGGCCAGCCGCGATTCGGTCGGCATGGATCAGCTGCCCAATGGTGCCGAGTGGTACGCCTTCAACGCCCGCCAATCGACTACCACAGATCTTGCCCCGGCGGAAATCCACCAGATCGGCCTCGACGAAGTGGCCCGCATCCACGGCGAAATCCGTCAGGTGATGGCCGAGGTCGGCTTCAAGGGCAGCCTGCAGCAGTTCTTCGCCTTCATGCGCGATGACCCACAGTTCCAGTTCAAGAGCGAGGAGGATTTGCTCAACTTCCATCGCGGGCTGGAAAAGAAAATCATGGCACGGGTGCCGGAACAGTTCAGCCTGTTGCCCAAGGCACCGTTTGAAGTGCGCGCAACCGAGGCCTACCGCGCCAAATCCGCGGCCGGTGGTGATTACCAGCCGCCCAGCGAAGATGGCAGCCGCCCCGGCATCTTCTACGCCAACACCTACGATCTGCCCAGCCGCCGCACCTGGGATGCGGAAAACCTCTTTTTGCACGAGGCCATCCCCGGCCACCATTTCCAATTGGCCTTGCAGCAGGAATTGACCGGCATCCCGGCCTTCCGGCGTTTTGGTGGGCAGACCGCCTACATCGAAGGCTGGGGCCTGTACGCCGAGTCACTGGGCAAGGAGCTGGGCGTGTATGAATCGCCCTACGACTACTTTGGCCGCCTGCAAAACGAGCTGTGGCGCGCCATCCGTCTGGTCACCGATACCGGCCTGCACAGCAAGGGCTGGAGCCGCGAACAGGTAATCAAATACATGCTCGACAACTCCGCCGAAAGCGAAACCCAGGCCACCGCCGAGGCCGAACGCTATATCGCCTGGCCCGGACAAGCGCTGGCCTACAAGATCGGTGAATTGAAAATCCTGCAACTCAAGGCACGCGCCCGCGGCGCACTGGGCGACAAATTCGACCTACGTGAATTCCACGCCGAAGTGCTGAAGGATGGCTCGCTGCCGCTATCGGTGCTGGAAAGCAAGCTTGACCGCTGGATCGCCGGCAAAGCGGGCTGAGCACGCCATCGATCGATGAAAAAATCCCGGCACTGGGCCGGGATTTTTGATTGTGCTGCGATACCGGCTTAGGCCGATGCCGCCGGCCGCCTGTGTTGCTGGCCACCACGATTGGGCTTCGGGCCGGCGTGCGGGCGGGCTTTTTGTTGCTGGCCATTCGCACCCTGCGGTTTGCCATGCGCGCGATGCGTCGGTTTCGGGCCGCGCGCGGCATCGGCTGCACCAGGCTTGCGCGGTGGGCGGTTACCTGACGGCTTGCCGCTGCGGCCATTGCTCGGCATCGGTGCATCCAAACGGATCGGGCGGTTCAACTCAAAGCCCGGCACGTTCTCCATCTGCAGGTCGGCCTTCAGCATGCGCTGGATCTGGCGCAGCAGCGCGCCTTCTTCCGGCGATACCAACGATAGCGCCTCGCCACTCATGCCATTGCGGCCCGTGCGGCCGATGCGGTGCACATAGTCCTCGGCCACCATCGGCAGGTCGTGGTTGATCACCAGCGGCAAGGCCGGGATATCGAGGCCGCGCGCGGCGACATCGGTGGCGACCAAGATGCGCGTCTTGCCGGATTTGAACGCATCCAACGCCTTCTGCCGTGCGGCCTGGCTCTTGTTGCCGTGGATGGCGAGCGCCGGCAGGCCGGCATCGACCAACTGCTCGGCCAGACGGTTGCAGCCGTGCTTGGTCTTGCCGAAGATCAGCACGCGGTCGGTATGACGCTCGGCCAAGATCTCGACCAACAAGTCGCGCTTCTTCTTCGCTTCGACCGGGTGCACGCGGTGCACGATGGTCTCGGCGATGGTGTTCTGCGCGGCCACCTGCACTTCTTGCGGGTTCTTTAGATAATCCAGCGCCAAGGTCTTGATGCGCGGCTCGAAGGTGGCCGAGAACAGCAGCGATTGGCGATCTTTCGGCAGGCGCGCGAGGATGCGCTTCATCGCCGGCAAAAAGCCCATGTCGAGCATGCGGTCGGCTTCGTCCAGCACCAACACTTCGATGTCATCAAGCTTGGCGTTGCCCTGCTCCATGTGGTCGATCAAGCGGCCCGGGCAGGCCACCAGCACATCGACGCCACGACGCAGGTTATCGGTCTGCGGCTGCATGCCGACGCCACCAAACAACATGGTGACGTTCAGGCGCAGATGGCGCGCATAGACCTTCAAATTGTCGGCGACTTGCACCGCCAATTCGCGGGTCGGCACCAGCACCAGCGCGCGCGGTTTACGCGGGCCTTTCGGCGGTGTGGCCTTGGCCAAGCGCTGCAGCATCGGCAGGCCGAAGGCGGCCGTTTTACCGGTGCCGGTTTGGGCGCCGCCCAGCAGGTCGTTGCCGGCCAGCACCAGTGGGATGGCCTGTTCTTGGATCGGGGTGGGCGTGCTGTAACCGGCATCGGCGAGCGCACGCAACAACGCGGGCGAAAGCCCGAGGGATTCAAAACTCATGATGGGCTCCAAATAAACACGCCCACATCACACGGTGCGATGCAGGTGTACCCGGA
>JAUNTK010000153.1 GCA_030538735.1 Pseudomonadota bacterium | reverse complement strand
TGCGCTACCACCGCATCATCCTGATGACCGACGCCGACGTCGACGGCAGCCACATCCGCACCCTGCTGCTGACCTTCTTCTACCGGCAGATGCCCGAACTCATCGAGCGCGGCCACGTCTACATCGGCCTGCCGCCGCTGTACAAGATCAAGCAGGGCAAGAACGAGCTGTACCTGAAGGACGATGCCGCGCTGGATGCCTATCTGGCCTGCAATGCCGTGGAAGTCGCCGCGCTGATCCCGGCGGCGAACGAGCCGGCAATCGAAGGCGCCGCGCTGGAAAAACTGCTGCTGGCCTATGCCGATGCCCGCGCCGCGATCACCCGCAGCGCGCATCGCTACGACCCGGCCGTGCTGGAAGCGCTGATCGATTTCACCCCGATCAAGGACGCCAGCGCAGACGACTTGGCCAGCTTGGCAGCGCGCCTCAACAGCACCAGCCTTGGCAAGCCGCGCTACGGCTTTGAGATGAAGCCGGCCACCGAGAATCACCCGGCCGCCTTGGTCATTACCCGCCTGCATATGGGCGAAGAACTGACCCAGATCCTGCCACTGCCGGTCTTCGAGCATGGCGAGCTGAAATCGCTGCGCGAAGCGGCGGCCGTGCTGCATGGGCTGATCTGCGAGGGCGCGCAAATCATGCGTGGCAACCGGGCCACCGCCGTTGGCAGTTTTGCCGAGGCGCAGGCGTGGTTGCTGGAGGAGGCCAAGCGAGGCCGCCAGATCCAGCGCTTCAAGGGCTTGGGCGAAATGAACCCGGAACAGCTGTGGGATACCACGGTCAACCCGGAAACCCGCCGCCTGTTGCAGGTGCGGATCGAGGATGCGGTGGCCGCCGATCAAATCTTCACCTGCCTGATGGGCGATGTGGTGGAGCCGCGCCGCGAGTTCATCGAGGATAACGCGCTCAAGGTCGCCAATCTCGACGTCTGAGCCGCGCAGCGATATCGCCATGAGTGCCACGCACCCGCCAGCGCTGCCGCCCGTCAGCGCCGCGCCACCGTCTTGGTCTAGCCGCCACCCGTTTTGGGCGATGGGGCTGGACATGGGCTTGGCATTGCTCATCGCTTCCGGGTTGCTGTTCGGCCTGATGGCGATCTGGGGGATATGGCAGGGGGCGATGCAGGTGGCCGAACACGGGCCGGAGATCGCCCGCGATCAGCGCGCGCTGCTGGCCGTAGTCGGTGAGCCACCGGCGGCATTGCTGTTGCTGGTCAGCGGCATCGCCACGCTCACTGCTGGCTTGACCCTGTATGTCCTGCGCCGGCCGGCGAGCCTCGCCGAGCGCATCCACTCACGCGCGGCGATCGGCAAACCGCGCGTCTGGCTGGAATCGCTGGGTCTGGGTGTGGCGATGTTTCTTGCCAGCACCAGCTTGATGTGGCTGCTGGAGCGTTTTGCCCACGTGCCGGAGCCAAGCAATCTGCGCATCATTGAAGAAACCATGGCAACCAGCCCGTGGTTGCTGGTGCTGTTGGTCGTCGTGCTGGCCCCGATTGCCGAGGAATTGCTGTTTAGGCGGGTGTTGTTCGGCCGTCTGTGGGCGGCCGGCAAGCCGCTGATCGGGATGTGGCTGACGGGCGTCTTGTTCGCCCTGATGCACGAACTCCCCGGTACGGGCGACAACCCGTGGTATGCCAGCCTGATCCTGCTGCTGTTCTATACCGCGATGGGTGCCGGTTTTGCCTGGATCTATCGCCGCCACGGCACCTTGTGGGCGGCCATCCTGGCCCATGCCGGCAACAACGCATTGGCCAGTGTGGCGCTGATCGCAGGCTTGGCCGGCAGTTGAGGCCGTTGACGCTGCGTTAAACCGCCAAGCATTACAAACCTTGCATACCGATCCGAGGAACCGCCCGATGCGCACCCTACGCCAAACTTTGTTGCTGGTCGTCATGGCCTTGGCGGTGGCCGCCTGTGCCACCACCACGTCGCCGACTGGCCGCAAGCAGATGGTTGGTGCTGTCTCGCAACAGCAGCTCGACCAGATGGGCGAGCAAGCGTTTGCCGAACTTAAAACCAAGCAGGCGCAAACCAGCGATGCCGCGCAGCGCGCGTATGTCGGTTGCGTGGTCGATGCCGTGGTGCGCCAGTTGCCGCCGGATTGGCAGCGATATCGCTGGGAATACGCGGTATTTCAAGACGACACGCCCAATGCGTTTGCGCTTCCGGGCGGCAAGATCGGTATCTATACCGGCATCTTCAAGGTCGCCCGCAATCAGGACCAGTTGGCTGCCGTGGTCGCCCATGAGATCGGCCACGTGATTGCCAACCACCACAACGAGCGCATCACCCGGCAGATGGGCGCGCAAAGTCTGGTCGGGATTGCCGGCGCCTTGCTCGGCGCCGCCTATGGCCAAGGTGCCGGTGAACTGGCCACGCAGGGCGGCGGCATGTTGGCCCAGGGCGCGGTCTTGCTGCCCAACAACCGCACCCAGGAAAGCGAGGCCGATGTGGTGGGCCAGCAATTGATGGCACGCGCCGGCTTCGATCCACGGCAGGCGGTCGATCTGTGGCAGCACATGATGGCCGCCAGCGGCAGTCGCGGCCCGCAATGGCTGTCCACCCACCCGGATCCGCAATCACGCCTGGCGGAAATGAGTCAGCGCGCCACCGGCTTGATGCCAGCATACGAGCAGGCCCGGGCCTCGGGTTTGCGGCCCAATTGCGCGCGTTGAGCCGGCGTTTTGCTGAATGATCGATGCGCCAGCGTATCGCTGATTTGGAGTGATGATGCTATTTTTTCCGTGTCCCGTCCGCTGATTGGCGGACACCCAGTTGGAGATTTCCCATGTTGACCATCCGTTACGCGCTGTCCGCCGCGATTGCCCTTGCGCTATCTGCCGCAATCGTCACCCCGGCCGCCGCGCAAACCGCCGGCAAGCGCAGTGAACGCAGCGCAAGCCAGAAGCAGGAAGCGCAAAAAACCGTCGCCGAGTTCCCCAATGCCACCCGCAAGGAACCCAACACCAAGCCGACCCCAAAGGGCGTCAAGGAGCTGCAGGCGCTGAGCAAACTCTATGACGAGGACAAGTTCCAGGAATTGCTGGACAAGGCTTCGAGCTTTGCCGGCCAGACCAGCAACAGCTACGAGAAAGCATTTGCCTACCAGATGGCCGCCGTAGCCGCCAACGAGCTGGAGAACACCGCCAAATCCGCCGAATACTTCAAGGCAGCAGTTGATGCCAATGGCCTCGACAACAACGGCCACTACCGGCTGATGAGCAATCTGGCGGTCGCTCAGGCGCAGCTGGAGCAGTTCCCGGAATCGATCGCCACCATCGACCGCTTCCTCGCCGAAACCCGCAACGATGATTCCAAGTACATCACCATGAAGGCAGGTTTGCTGGCGCAGGCCGGCCGCAATGAAGAAGCCGCCGCGTTGTTCCAGCAAGAGTTGGCAAAAAACCCCGAAGACAAACGGCTGCTGATGAACGCCGTCGCCACCCTGCAACAGGCCGACAAGTTCTCCCAGGCCAACGCTCTGCTTGAGCAGGCGCGCAGCCGTGGCCTGTTGACCGAAGCACGCGAGTACCGCGCCCTGTATTCGGGCCTGCTCAACGACGAAAAATGGCGCGAGGCCGCCGCGGTGATCGAAGACGGCGTCGCCAAAGGCGTGCTGCCGAAGGATGGTGAGCTGGCCAAGGCATGGTCGGTGACCGCCAACCGCGCTTACTTCGATGAAGACCTTGCCGCGGCCGCCAGGTTTTACGAGCTGGGCGCGCCGCTGGCTGAGGATGGTGAAACCTGGCTCAATCTTGCCAAGATCTACAACCAGCAAGGCAACACCGCCAAGACCCGTGAAGCCGCGCGGCAGGCACTGGCCAAGGGCGGGTTGCGCAACAAGGATGAAGCCAACCGATTGGCCAACCTCAAGTAAATTCGCCTCTCAAGCTCTCGTCGCGTTGCGGATAGCGCGCAGGGCAAAGATTGGTATAAGCTACGGGGTTCCTGCCGATCCATGGCAGGCCCCTTCCATCCACGGTGCGCATGCACCGAGTTGAATCGACGAGCAAGCGCATGACGGAAAGCAACGCCCGCTACGTTTACATCCCGGA
>JAUNTK010000018.1 GCA_030538735.1 Pseudomonadota bacterium | reverse complement strand
CTGGGCGCGCTGCTGGTCTTCCTGACGCTGCCGCTCAAGCTCGGCACGGCGGGTTTCATCCTGCGCAACCGCCTCCTGGCGCTGGGCCAAGGTGTTTTCCGCATCGGCCATGCTGATCTTCAAGCGCGGCAATGCCGGCGCATTGGGATCGGTCTTTTCCAACATCGCATACAGCCGTTTGGCCTCGGCAAAGTCATCGCTGTTGATCGCTTGTTCCGTCGCGATCAGGGTGTACGGCTGCAGATCGGTCAAGGCCAGCGATACCCCGGCGTCACCTGCGGATTTCTCACGCAAGGCGAGGTAATACTCCATCGCGTTGTCACCAGCCGGCGCATACAGGCGGTGTTCGGCAATCGCCCCGGTCGCCGCCTCGCGCAATTGCTCCGGCGTCATCGCGGCCAATTTGGCCGAGGCACTGCCGTCATCGGTCGCCGCCGGTGCAGCGGCGGCAGGTGTTTGCGGCGCTTGCTCGGCCTCTTTGCCACCACAGGCCACAAGCCCGATCAGCAAAGCCCCGGCCAACAGCGTCAAGCGCCCCCGATTGCGTGCATTTGAACAATTGGACATGGTGTGAGATTCCCCCGGTATCAATGTTTCCCGGATGCAGCATACAACGGCAGCCAAGCGCCGGATACGACAGCAATCAAGCTTTTGAACAGACTCAGGCCGAGTTGCGGCGCCTTGCGGCCGGTTCCTCGGCCATGCCATGCGCCAACCGCGTCAGCAATTCGGCCTGCAGGATTTCCACCTGCCTGCCGTGCACGCTGATCAGGCCCTCTTCTTCCAGCCGGGTAAAGCCGCGGCTGACCGTTTCCAGCGCCAGCCCAAGGTAATTGGCGATGTCGATCCGGCTCATCGGCAGGCGGATGCGTAGTTCATCGCGGCCGATGCCTTTCAGCCGCTCGGACAGGCCATGCAAAAACAGCGCGATGCGCTCGTTGGCCTGCCGGCGCACCAGGATTTCCTTGTGATCCTGATCGCGGTCGAAGCTCATCCCGATCACCCGCATCAGCTGGGTTTGCAAGCCGGGGATTTGCGCCGCGATGCCGCCCAACTGGTCAAACGGGATTTCACACACACTGGTCGAGGTCAGCGCCACCGCATCGCAGCGATGTGCGCCACTGGCCAGTGCATCGAGGCCGATCAACTCGCCCGGCAGATGAAAGCCGACCACCTGCTCATCGCCGTTTTCGCTATAGGTCACGGTCTTGACCGCGCCATCGCGGGTCACAAACACCGAGCCCATCGCATCGCCCATGCGAAACAGATGCGCGCCGCCCGCCAGTGGCCGACGGTTGCGGATGATGTCATCCAGCCGACCCATATCGTCATGGCTCATGCCGCCACCAGCCAGACACAACTGTTGCAGCGAGCAATTGGCGCAACTGCGGCGAAGGCCGGGGATATCGACGATGGCAGCATTGTCCATCCGCGGATTATAAGGGCCGCACCGCGCCGGGTGGCGGACGGCGATCACGCAATGCTGCGGCAGCCCAGTGCCGAGAGAACGCCGTGCATACCCGGCAAATGCATCAACCACGGCGCGGCCAGCGTCACCACACCGGCCAGCAATACCAAGACGCCCAGCGCGATGCGCAGGCCACGGCGATTCAACCAAGCCGCGGCGCGCGCGCCCGACCACGTCAGCGGGATCATCAACGGCAACGTGCCAAGGCCAAATGCCAGCATGGTCAGGCCGCCGTGAAAGGCCGAGGCCTGCAACCACGCCGCCGCCAACATCGTGGTGCTAAGCCCGCACGGCAGCCAACCCCAGAGCATGCCCAGCGCAAACCGCTTGGGTGCGGAATCGGCCGGCAACAAATGCTTTTGCAACGGTTGCAGGCGACGCCACAAGCCTTGCCCCGGCCGCGCCAAAAACCCGAAGCTGCCGGCCGGCAACAACAGGCGCAGGGCAACCACCACCAGCACCACGCCGACCAACATCCGCGCGCCAGTGGCTAGCCATTCGATCCGCGCCGCGGCCAGAATGCCGCCGCCAATACCGCCGGCAATCAGCCCGGCCAAGGTGTAGCCAGAGACACGACCGATATTGACCAGCGCCGCATCCCACCAGCCCTTGCGGCTAGAACTCACGCCCAAGCCGGTGGCAATCCCGCCACACATCGATGCGCAATGCACGCCGCCCAGCAAGCCGGTCAGCCACGCCGAGCCAAGTACCAGCCAATCAATCGGCATCGGGTTTGCCGGTGCCGGCCTGTTGTTCGGCGCGCTCGCGGGCGATGCGCTCGTTGGGGTCTTCGCGCAGGATATCCAGCGCCGGGGTATCCATATCATCAAACTGGCCGCGCTTGACCGCCCAAATAAAGGCCGCCACCGCCAAACCCAGCAGGATCAGGCTGATCGGGATCAGGGCAAGCAGGATGTTCATGCGGCAGGGGTCCTCGTCAGGCGCAGCGCATTGAGGGTCACCAATAGTGATGACAAGGCCATGCCCAGTGCCGCCATCCACGGCGTGACATGACCGGTCGCCGCCAGCGGCAGCGCGATGACATTGTAGATCGTCGCCCACCACAAGTTTTGCTTGATGATGGCGCCGGTGCGCCGGGCGATGCCGATCGCCTGCGGCACCCGGCCCAGCGATTCGGCGGTGATGACAAAATCGGCCGCGCGCTGGGCCAAGGCCGCGCCCTCGCCCATCGCCAGCGAGACATCGGCCCCGGCCAACACCGGCGCATCATTGATGCCATCGCCGACCATCGCCACCCGTTTACCGCCGCCTTGCAATGCGCGCACGCGGGCCAGCTTGGCTTCCGGCGTCTGCCGCGAGGCATGGCGGGCGATGCCGACTTCCTCGGCCAACCGCGCTACTGCCGCCTCGCCATCGCCGCTCAGCAATTCCACTTCGATGCCATCGCGTTGCAGCGCGCATACGGCGGCCGCGGCATCGTGGCGCAGGGTTTCGGCTAGGCCAAAGCGCGCATACGGCTGCTCGCCATCGCCTAACCAAACCGCCTGATCGTCATCGCTGGCCCGGCTGGCGGCGAAGCCGGCGTGGCCCAATTTCCACCGGCACTCGTCGATCACTCCTTCGATGCCCTGCCCCGGCCACTGCCGTACTTCGCGGGCCTTGGGCACGGTGGCGGGCGCGAGCGCGGCAAATGCGCGGGCCAAAGGGTGGCGGCTATCGCGCTCCAAGGCAGCAGCGATCGCGATGGCTTCAGCGCGGCTCAAACCGTTCATGGTGTCGATCCGGGCGATGCGCGGCTGGCCATCGGTGAGGGTGCCGGTTTTGTCAAACACCAGCGCATCGGTTTTGGCCAAACGATCCAGCGCATCGCCGCGCACCCCTAGCACGCCGATCTTCGATAGCGCGCCGTGGGCGGCCGCCAACGCCGAGGGGATCGCCAGCGATAACGCGCACGGGCAGCTCACCACCAGCACCGCCAGCGTCACTTCAAAGGCGCGGCTGGGGTCGTACCAGCGCCAGAACAAATAGACGATCACCGCCGATACCAGTAAGACGGAGACAAATTGATGGGCGATGCGGTCAGCGACTTGGGCCAATCGCGGGCGGGCGGCCTGCGCATCTTCAACCAAGCGGGCGAGTTCGGATAGCCGGGTATCGGCGCCGATGCGCTCAACCGCGATGCGCGCCGGGGTTTCGGCGCACAGGCTGCCGGCATAGATCGCATCGCCCGCGTGTTTTTTGACCGGCGTGGATTCGCCCGAGAGCAGCGATTCGTCGAAGGCGGCAGTTTCATCCAACAGGCGGCCATCGGCCGGTACTGGCTCACCCGGCGCGATGCGCACGATGTCACCGGCGACGATCTGCGCCACCGGCACCTGCTCGCGGCTGGCCGCATCACCGACGATTTCACGGGTGGCCAGCAACGGCCGCGCCCGCGCCAGTGCATCGACCTGCGCGCTGGCCGCCTTGCGTGCGCCCTGCTCGATCATCCGTGCCGCCAGCAGCAGCAGCACAAACATCACCGCTGCATCAAACCAAACATGCACGCCATGCACGATGGTTTGATAGACGCTGGCAAACCACGCCAACAAGGTGGAGGTGGCGATCAATGTATCCATGCCAAGGCGGCGATGCTTCAACTCGCGCCACATGCCTTCGATAAACGGCCAGCCGGAATAAAACACCACCGGGGCCGAGACCAGCGCGGTGATCCAGCGGAAGAAATCGCGGGTCGGCAGCGGCATTTCGCCGGCGGTATCCAGATACAACGCCTCGGCAAACATCATCGCCTGCATCGCGCCCAAGCCGGCGATGCCCATGCGCAAGATCCAGCGGTTGCGCTCGCGCCGGCGCGCTTCCTCACGCTCCAAGCCGGTGGCCAGATACGGGCGATAACCCAGCAATGCCATCCGCTCCAATAGTTTGGATAGCAGCGCCTTGCCCGGCTGCCAGCGGATGCGGATGCGCCCGGTCACCGCATTGGCGGTGATTTCTTCCACCCCGGCTTCGCGCCGCAAGGCTTTATCGATCAGCCACGCGCAGGCCGCGCAGCGCATCCCATCGGTCAGTACGGTGATTTCGCGCGCGCCGGTATCCAGCGTGCGGACGTGGCCGGCGATGATGTCCTCACGGTCCCAGATGGCGTAATCGGGCCGGTCGGTGCCGACGCGCTCGGCGGCTTCGCTGCGCAGCCGGTAGTAATCATCCAGATGCGCATTGCGGATCCATTCGGCGGCGGCGCGGCAACCATCACAGCAAAATGCACGGGGTTCACCGTCGATCTCGACACGTACTGCATCACGCGGCAGGGCTTCGCTGCAATGGAAGCAGCGCGCGCGCTCGTGCGCCGTTGCCTGCATCACTCAGCTCATTCGTGGCTGATGGCGGGCGTCAGCACGGCGGAGAGTTGATCCTTCGGCATCCGCGCGCGCAAGCGCCAGCTTTCTGCGCCATCGCTCAACATGAATTTCCAATCGTTGCGGCGCTCGGTCTCGAATTCGGCACTGGATAACCAGCTGCCGCCCGGCTGCGGGGTCAACTCCAGCCGGCGATCCTGCGCGCTGTCGGTTGGGTGTTCGGCCAACAATTTGAGTGGATTCTGCCGCTGCCAGGCCCCCGCCATCGGCACGATTTCGATGCGCCCATCACGCTCACGCAGCAGCGCGGTCAGGCCCAGCGTGGCAGCGTGCTCATCGGCACTTAGATCAGTGCGCTGCATCTTGGCGGTGCGGTCAACCACGTCATTCACATCGCCGCCATCCTTGTGCTTGATGGCGATGCCCAGTGTCACGAAACCCGCCACCACCACGGCCGCCGGCAGGGCAAAAACCAGCCATACCATCGGCTCGCGCCACGTCTTGCGTTGTTGCTCACTCATTTACATCGGCCCAAAGAAATTGCTTTCGACGTGCTCACTGACAGCGCCATCGGTCGATTTTACTTCGAAGGTCACCGGCTTTTGCCCGCGCACGCCCTCAGGCGCACGCAAGGTGAGCGGCAGGGTCAGCACTTCTTCAGGGTTGGCGATCACCGTCATGCCGTCATCGATCATCGCGATGCCATCAGCGGCCCTGACCTCGATGCGCAATTCGCGGGTGGTGTTGTCCTTGTTGACCACGCGCAAGGTGTAGCCGTTCTCGACCGCGCCGCCCTCGATCACGCGATACAGCGCATTGCGGTCGCGGATCGCCTCGACGATCAACGGCGCGCGGTGGGTCACACCCCACAGCCATGCCGCGAAAATGCCACCCAGCAACAGGCCATACAGAATCACCCGCGGGCGCAGCACATGGGTGCCCTTGCTGTCGATCGCGTTCTGGGTGGAATAACGGATCAGGCCACGTGGGTAGCCCATCCTGTCCATCACCTCATCACAGGCATCGATGCAGGCACCACAGGCGATGCACTCGTATTGCAGGCCGTTGCGGATATCGATGCCGGTCGGGCAGACCTGCACGCAGATGGTGCAGTCGATGCAATCGCCAAGTTCGTCCGTGGCAAACTTCGGCAACGGCGCGCGTTCCGGGTTGGTTTCCGCCATGCCGGTGTGGCCGCGCGCCTGCGCTGCGGCATCGGCGGCAACGGCATTGCCGGAGGCGCGGAACACGAAATCATAGGCGGCCACTTTGTCGATCAGGCCACGGCCACGGGCCAGCACGCTTTCCAGGCCGCGCTTGCGCGGGCCACGCGGTTCACCGCGCATCGGGTCATAGGCGATGATCAGCGTATTGCGGTCGAACATTGCACTCTGGAAGCGCGCATACGGGCACATGTATTTGCATACTTGCTCACGCAGGAAACCAGCAAAGCCCCAGGTGGCCAGCGCATAAAAGAACACCCAGAAGGTTTCCCAGCCGCCCCATTGCCAACCACTGGCGATCAGCGGCGCACGCTCGAACAGGTCACGGATCGGGGTGAAAAAGCCGACAAACGTGAAGCCCGTCCACAGTGCGAACAAGATCCACACCGCGTGCTTGCTGCCTTTCTTGATGATCTTTTCACGGTTCCACGGCATCTTGTCCAGCTTCATGCGCTTGCCGCGATCACCCTCGATCGCGTTCTCCATCCACATGAAGATTTCCGTCCACACCGTCTGCGGGCAGGCATAGCCGCACCACAGCCGACCGGCCAAGGCGGTGAAGAAGAACAGGGCCAAACCGGCCATCACCAGCAACAGCGCCAGGAAGATGAAATCCTGCGGCCAGAAGGTCAGGCCAAACACATAGAACTTGCGCGCCGGCAGATCGAACAGCACCGATTGGCGGCCATCCCAGTTGATCCACGGAAACACGTAATACATGCCAAGCAACACAAACACCGCGATCCGGCGCAGGGTATCGAGCCGGCCGCGCACTTCGCGGGCGTAGATCTTGCGCTCGCTGACGTAATACGAGTTACCGGCATCATCGACGACATCCAGCGGTATTTTTTTGCTCATCGCCTCAATTCTCAATCCGGCGGCAGGGCGCGGTTGAAGCGGCTGGCCGGTCGCAGCAATATCCAGGTGAACAGGCTTGACGATGCCGTCGCCAGCCAGAACATGAAGAAGCCGATGCCATAGCCAGTCATCCGGCTGATGTTGACCGCAGGGAAGGTCATGTCACGCAGCTGCAGCGGATCGACAAAGGCAAAAAACACCATCGTCGCCACGCACGCGGCGAAGAAACTGGGCCACAAAATCGCCCCGACCCGCTGTGCAAGCGGGCGGGGCGGGTGATCGAACTTCGGCTCGGTGAAGTCCGTCATCACTGGGCGCTCGGCGCTGCCTGTGCTGCGGCCTGCGATTTGCCATGCGACAGCGACCAGACATACGCGCCGACCAGACGGGTACGGGTATCACCGAGCAATTCCAGATGGGCGGGCATCACGCCATGGCGGCCGTAGGTGATGGTCTGCCGCAGTGATTCGGTGCTGCTGCCATACAACCAATCGTTATCGGTCAGATCCGGCGCACCCAGCTGCTGGTTGCCCTTGCCATCGGGCCCGTGACAGGCCACGCAAACGCCGTCATACAGCTTCTTGCCTTGGCTTGCGAGGAAGTCGTTCTGGATGCTGGCATTGGGCTGCGAGAGGTGACGCACGTAGGCAATCACCTGCTCTACCGCCTGATCACCGCCGGTGCCCTTGAGCACATCACCCCACGGTGCCATCACGCCCTGACGGCCCTGCTGGATCGTGGTCAGGATATCGGCCGGGGTACCGCCCCAGTTCCAGACATCATCGGTCAGGTTCGGGTAGCCCACCGCACCCTGGCCGGTGGAGCCGTGGCAAACCGCGCAGGTGTTGTTGAAGATGCCGCGGCCGATTTTCACCGCGGCCGCGTCCTGCGCCAGCACATCGATCGATTTGCCGGCATACGGGGCGAAAGCGGCTTCGAGTTTGGCGTTTTCGATGGCCTGCTCCTGCTTCATCTCGTTGACCGAGGTCCACTTGGAGGTGCCGGCGAAGGCCCCGAAACCCGGGTAATAGATGAGGTAGCCAATCGCATAAATGATGGTCAGCCAGAACAGGTTGATCCACCACTTCGGCATCGGCTTGTTGTACTCGGTCAGATCACCATCCCAGACGTGGCTGGTTTCCTCGGGCGCAGGGTCACCCGGGCGGCGCTTGGAGTTGCTCCACAACAGCCAGACGCAACCCAGCACGTTGATGACGACCAGAACGATGATCCAGATCGACCAACCGCTGGTAATGGAAGAGGTCCAGTCACTCACGGCGATTGCTCCTTGTTGCGGTCACCGTCGTTCTCGGCGGCAACGGGTTCTTGATCATCCAGCGGCAGCCGGGCGGCGGCATCAAAGCTGGCCTTGCGCTTCGGGCTCCACGCCCAGATCCAGCCGCCGACGAACAGCACCAGCAGGATGGCGGTGACAATTCCGGAAACCATCTCAACCCCCCTTGGGCGCGGCGCGGCCAAGCCCTTGCAGGTAGGCGACGACGGCATCCATTTCGGTCTTGCCCTCGACTTCCGCCGGGGCGCCATCAATGTCTTCCTGGGTGTACGGCACACGGATGCGTTGCAGGCCGCGCATATTGGCCTGCAATTGGTTGCCATCGACCATCCGCTGGTTCAACCACGGGAAGCTCGGCATGTTCGATTCCGGCACCACATCGCGCGGGTTGTTCAAGTGAACGCGATGCCAGTCATCGGAATAGCGCCCGCCCACGCGCGCCAGATCCGGCCCGGTGCGCTTGGAGCCCCACTGGAACGGATGGTCGTAGACCGATTCACCGGCCAGCGAGTAATGGCCGTAACGCTCGGTCTCGAAGCGCAGCGTGCGCACCATCTGCGAATGGCAGTTGTAGCAACCCTCGCGGATGTAGACATCGCGGCCGGCCAGTTCCAGCGCCGGGTAAGGTTTGACGCCCGGCAGCGGCTGGACGGCCTCGGCCTGGAACATCAGCGGCACGATCTGCGCCAACCCGCCAAATGACACGGCCACGGTAATCAGGATCGCCATCAAGGTGACGTTCTTTTCGATCGTCTCGTGGGTGAAGCCTTGGTTGTTGTCGTTGCTCATCGTTCTATCCTCAGGCACGGGCTTCGGAGACATCCGGCGGCAACACCGGGGCGGGCGCCAACTTGCCGGCCGCCTGCATGGTCTTGACCACGTTCCAGACCATCACGAACATCCCGGACAACACCAGCACGCCGCCCAACAGACGCACCAGGAAGTAGGGATACGTGGCGTTCAGCGCTTCGACGAAGCTGTAGGTCAGCGTGCCGTCGCTATTGGTGGCGCGCCACATCAGGCCCTGCATCACACCGGCAATCCACATCGAGGCGATGTAGAACACCACGCCGATGGTGTGCATCCAGAAGTGCAGATCAATTGCCTTCACCGAGTACATGGTCTTTTGCTGGGTCAGCCACGGGATCAGCGCGTAGATCGAACCGAGCGAGATCATCGCCACCCAACCCAAGGCACCGGCATGCACATGGCCCACCGTCCAATCGGTGTAGTGCGACAACGAGTTGACCGTCTTGATCGACATCATCGGGCCTTCAAACGTTGACATCATGTAGAAGCTGATCGAGACGATCAGGAACTTCAGGATCGGGTCGGTACGCAGCTTGTGCCACGCGCCGGAAAGCGTCATCACGCCGTTCAACGCACCACCCCAGGACGGTGCGAGCAGGATCAGTGAGAACACCATGCCCAGATTCTGCGCCCAATCCGGCAGCGCGGTGTAGTGCAGATGGTGCGGGCCGGCCCACATATAGATGGAGATCAGCGCCCAGAAATGCACGATCGACAGGCGGTAGGAATACACCGGTCGGCCGGCCACCTTGGGCACGAAGTAATACATCATGCCGAGGAAGCCAGCGGTCAGGAAGAAGCCCACCGCGTTATGGCCGTACCACCACTGCACCATGGCATCGACTGCACCGGAATACAGCGAGTAGGAATGCACCGGGCTGGTCGGGATGGCCAGGCTGTTGACGATATGCAGCAACGCCACGGCCAGAATGAAGCCACCATAGAACCAGTTGGCGACATAGATGTGCTTGACCTTGCGCACCGCGATCGTGCCGAAGAACAGCACGGCATACGCCACCCAGACCACGGCGATGGCGACATCGATCGGCCAGATCAGCTCGGCGTATTCCTTGCCCTGGGTCAGGCCCAGCGGCAGGCTGACGGCGGCGGCCACGATGATCAACTGCCAACCCCAGAACACGAACGCCGCGAGCTTGTCCGAGATCAGCCGTACATGGCTGGTGCGCTGCACGACCCACAGGCTGGTGGCAAACAAGGCCGAGCCACCGAAAGCGAAGATCACCGCATTGGTATGCAGCGGACGCAGACGGCCGTATTGCAGCCAGGAAATGCCGTTGGTCATCTCCGGCCAGTAAAGCTGGGCGGCGATGATCACGCCGACCAACATCCCCACGATGCCCCAAAGCACGGTTGCCAGTGCAAATTGGAGCACCACTTTGTCGTTGTAGTAGCCCTTGGTTTCGGTAGTCATTGCATAGTCCTCGATGACGCCTCGCATTGTTGTAGGTGCGTTCAGGCGCGCACTTGATTGAAGTCAAGAAAGCATGAAGCGCCCTACTTCGGCGCATAGTTTACGCCCCGGTCAGCTGGTGACTGCGAACGGTTCGCATTTGGGGTGATGATCGGCCCTGACTCACCCCCGCTTCGCCGAGCTATCTCAGCCTGTAAAGGCCGTCACAATGGGCCACCAACGTGCGCGCTCAGGGTAGCCTCAACGGGTGGTGGCCCACACCCGAGAAGATGTGCTCACGCGGAACAGCGCGCTCAGGGGCTTACTGTTGTGATTGCCTTAGCTTGAACGTCGGCGCGAACGCTCTGGCCAGTTAGACATGTCCACCTACCCCTCTGAATTTTTCAACGAACGCGGCGATCTTTTGGAAGACGCTTTGCTTTTTTGTCAGGTACTCCGGATTGAGCGGGCTCATCTTAGGCAGGAGCGCATTGAGTTCGGTGCCGTTCTCGCTGGCGAATTCACGCCTCAGTGAAGTGCTGATGTACCGTCGGGCCGCCTCTGCATTAAGCGCCTCATCGTTGATCAACTCCTGAGCCTCGCGCTGCTGTTCGGCCTGGGCAAAGCTAAAGAATGCCTCGATCACGCTGGCTTTGTCGCCCAACCCATCTAGGTCGGTCTGGTTGATGAAGTCCACCACCAGGCTTTCCTTGGCGCGATTACCCAGGCTGGCGCGGATCACCCGACGCACATCCTCGATCAGCGCCACCTTGTCCTTGGTCTTTTTGTTCTTCTCAAAAATCAACTCCAGGATGTAATCTAGGTTTATTTCCTGCGACTTGAGCAGGTCTACCTCGAACACCACATCATCCCAATCGATACTGGATTTCTCTTTTTCCGCCGAGGCTTTCTCCCGACGCAGCCAATCGCGAATGTCGTTGTAAGTGGAGCGATAATCCTGGATTTTCCGATCGGCAGGCATGTGGATCGCCTGCAATACGGCCAAATCATCGTCGCTCAGGTAGTGTTTCGCCTTGAAGTCCTCCATCGCCTGTAGGTCGCTCGTGTCAATGCCCTGCAAGGCTTTCAGGCTGGCGAATTCATCGTAGTTTTGCAGCACGTTTTCCACGCGCAGGTATTCGCCGAACAGTTTGGCAAAGGCCTTCTTGTCGGACTCCTTGACGATGTTCGCCGGGTCGGGAAAGCGCTGCTCCAACTCGCCCACCACGTCCTTGAAGCCGCGCCTCGCCTCGCCCGTGACGACATCGGTAAAGCCCTCCATGTACTCGGTATAACTCTTCTCCAGCACTACATTGCGGGTGTTTTTGTCACCGAACAGGGTGATAGCAGCGATGGTCGCCTGCTCTAGGTCGCGGAAGGTGACGATATTGCCGAAGGTCTTGGTGGCGTCAAAAATGCGGTTGGTGCGCGAATAGGCCTGAATCAGGCCGTGGTAGCGCAGATTTTTGTCCACGAACAAGGTGTTCAGCGAGGGCGCATCGAAGCCGGTCAGAAACATCCCGACCACGATCAGCAAATCAACATCCTGCTCTTTGACACGCTTGGCTAGGTCGCGGTAGTAATTCTGGAAGCCCTTACTATCCACGCTGAAGCTGGTCTTGAACAGCGCGTTGTAATCGGCAACCGCCGCGCTCAGAAACTCCTTGGCGCTGCTATCCATAGCCGAGATTTCAAAGCCCTCGTCCGCGATGTCGCCCACTGCGTCCTGTTCCTCGTTGGCGGCGTACGAGAAGATGGTGGCGGCTTTCAACGGCTTGTCGCTGTCCTTTTGCAGGGTCTTGAAGGCTTGGTAGTAGAGCTTGGCCGCATCCACGCTGCTTACGGCGAACATGGCATTGAAGCCCCTGGCGCCCACTTGCAGGCGGTGGGTCTTCTGCCGGAAGTTATTCAGGATGTACTGAGTGATTTCGCGGATGCGATCCGGGTGCAGCAAGGCTTGCCGGTTTTCCGCCGCGCTGAGCTTCTTTTCGTCCTGCTCGCTTTCGATGGCTTTGAACTGCGGACGTACATCGTTGTAGTCCACCTTGAACTTGAGCACTTTTTCGTCGCGGATGGCATCGGTGATGACGTAGGAATGCAGTTCCCGGCCGAACACGCTGGCGGTGGTATCCGCGCCCAGCGCGTTTTGCGGGAAGATTGGTGTGCCGGTGAAACCGAACTGATAGAACCGTTTGAATTTCCTCTTCAGGTTTTTCTGCGCCTCGCCAAACTGGCTGCGATGGCACTCGTCGAAGATAAAGACCACCTGCTTGCCGTAGATCGGCAGGTCGTTTTCACTCTTCATCAGGTTATTGAGCTTCTGGATGGTGGTGACGATGATCTTGTTATCGTCTATTTCTAGGTTTCGCTTTAGGCCGGCGGTGCTGTCCGAGCCGTTCACGCTATCGGGCGAAAATCGCTGGTATTCCCGCATGGTCTGGTAATCCAGATCCTTGCGGTCCACCACGAAGAACACCTTGTCGATAAAGTCCAACTCGGTGGCCAGACGCGCGGCCTTGAAGCTGGTCAGGGTCTTGCCCGAACCCGTCGTGTGCCAGACATAGCCGCCGCCGTCGGTGCTGCTCCAGTGCTTGGCCTGATAGGCACCCTTGATCTTCCATAAAATACGCTCGGTCGCGGCAATCTGGTAGGGGCGCATCACCAACAGGGTATTGCCGACGTCGAACACCGAATAGGTCAGTAACACATTAAGCAAGGTGTGCTTCTGGAAGAAAGTGGCGGTGAAGTCCTTCAAGTCCTTGATCGGGCTGTTATCAGCCTGCGCCCAATTCATGGTGAAGTCGAAGCTGTTCTTGTTGCGCTGCGTGGTGTTAGCGAAGTAGCGCGTGTCGGTGCCGTTGGAAATGACGAACAACTGCAAATACCTGAACAACGAATGCTCGCTGTTGAAGCTTTCCTTACTGTAGCGGTGCACCTGGTTGAAAGCTTCGCGGATAGCCACACCGCGCTTTTTCAGCTCTACCTGCACCAGCGGCAGGCCGTTGACCAGCACGGTCACGTCATAGCGGTTGGCATGGCTTCCGGTTTGCTCGAACTGCTTGATCACCTGCACCTTGTTACGAGCGATGTTCTTTTTGTCGAACAGGTAGATGTTCTGGATGCGGCCATCATCGAACACGAAGTCATGGATGTAATCGTCATGAATCTTGCGGGTCTTCTCGACGATGCCGTCGCTGGGCTTGTCCAGCCATGTTTCCACGAAGCGCGACCATTCACCGTCCAAGAACTGGACGTTGTTCAGTGCTTGTAATTGCTCACGGACATTGGCCAGCAAGCCTCGCTGGGTTTTCAGGCTGGGTAGGTATTCGTAACCCTGATTCTCCATATCCCGGATGAACTCGCGTTCCAGGTCGCCTTCGCTCTGATAGTTCTCGGAAACCTTCCAGGATTTTACGTACCTGTCGAGGACGATGAAGTTGTTCGATTCGGCGATGGTTTTCGTCCGTTCAACCATTCTGTGCGTCCTCTTTCCAATAGCCGTAATTGTTAATAAGATTTTCTAGCAAGAATTTTACTGTCTGCCTTTCCTGTGGCGTCGGGTCGCGCACTTGGTCGGTTGAAAGTGAAGAGTGGCTAAATGTGTTAATCGTCCGAACATAGGCCTCTTTATTGCCTGGGGCCGAGCTCAAGAGATCCCCCCACTGGTTGTGACCTAAAAACCCTGCGGTTTTCTCATATAGATTGCGCAGCAAGGTGAAATGATACCGCTCGATCTTATCTTCGACGATCGCCTGTTCCAAAATCCTCCGCAAGTGCAGATGGTAAGAAAAGCTCTTGTTCGAATCGCCGTATTTTGTGTTGAGGTTGAAGGTTCCGTCCGCCAGCCGCTCAAGCAGGTAACATCCTTCTTTGGATGGTTTTTTATTCATATCCAATTCGTTGTGCAGCACGTTGTAGAACAGCGGGCTGTGCGTCGTGATGACGAACTTGAGCTGCGAAGGGGCCCTCGTAATCAGCTCCGCCAGATCGACAGCCAGTTCGATCAAATGGTTCTCATCCAGCGAGCTGACGGGGTCGTCGATGAACACATAGCCCAGCTGATCGAACTCGTTGGTTTCACGATCGCCAAGTTCTGGCACGTTCAGAACACCAATCACCTGTTCGAGCAGCGTGTAGAAAATACTCCAGATGAAGTTACTTTCTTCACCCTTGGAGATTTTCAGATTCCCCGAATGCGCATCATCACCGCGCTCAAGCGAGAAGGTGACTTCCGAGAAGGCTTTCGCAATGACCTCCCCGGTTTGATCGTCCTTACGCTCTTCATTGAAGCGCGGCGTGAGCTTGTCATTGGCATAGCGCTGAAACGTCGCAATGACGTTCATGTCCTGGCCTTGATCCTTCAGCACCCAATCCGTGAAGGTGTTGGGTTGGATTCTTAGCTTCGGCTCTGTATCCAGCGTCAGATCGTTATCCCAATAGAACAGGTCCTCGGTGAAGGCGTTATAATACAGAATTTTGTTGCGCGACAGTTCGGACTGCTCAGCCTCGTCGTCGCTTTCTTCACCGTTGGTCTTGGGGGCAATCAGGCGCTTGAACTCTCGCGAAAGACGTGTCTTGCCCGAGCCGTTGAAGGCATAGATCAGCTGCACCTTCTTGTTGGCGTCTTTCAGCTGCTGGGCGATCTCGGTCAGCGTCTTGCTCATGTCAGACCGCCATTTCTTCCGGTTTGGGGAAGCTCAACAGAAGGTCACGGTAGTAGGCGTATTGCTGCTGGCGCAGTTCAATTTCGCGCGGCAGGCCTTCGCTGATGGAACTTGTGATCGCGTCAAATTTGTCGAGGATGGCGACGATGCGGGCTTGTTCGGTGAGAGACTTCGCAGGGTCGTTTGCAAAGGGGAGCGGGATTTTGAAGCTTTTTATGATACCTGAATTAAGGTCTCCTCGGGCGCCTTGCCCAAGCCCTTTAATGGCTTCATAGTTCAAACTGACCCAGTGGAACACATACCGATACAGGGCTTTCTCGGGATCAATCTCTAAACAGCAACAGTGCTGATTCGTGGTCAGCCGGATCTTGTTGATCGCTGAGCGACCGGCTGTCGCCCCTGAGATGGCTATTATTACGCAATTTTCGGGTACCCATTTTGCAGCCGAGTCTTTCAATGCAGCGGGAGTAATTTTAACTAGAGTGCTTTCGATATCGGAAAACCTAACCTCTTGCGTCCTCAACCAGGGGATAGTGCCGCCGTCGTAATATTTTTTATTTCCAGCCGTTGGGGTTCCGCCGGAATAGGAATTGAGGATTATCTCCCCCAACGTCGTCCACTCCACTTCACCATCGTTAAATTGCAACAATTTCTCACGAAAGTACTTGTATTGTATTTTACGTGTGGTAAGCTCGGTGGTAAGCTCGCGGACGATCTCGGCCTGAATGGCTAGCGATTTTTCAGGATTGTCCGGGCAGGGAATCGGGATTTTTTTGTTTCTATAATTTCCGATCCATTGCCGTTTATGATCGCCATTGATTAATTCACCGGGTAGCGTGTTTAGCCAATAGTAGATGTATTTTAATATTGTATTTTGATCATTTTTTGACGTGATAATTTTCATGGCCGACGACTTGACCTTAAAGTCGAAGTCAACCCATTTGTTAGACATAGTGAAGTCATCAAAGATGATTACGGGGCGTTCCGAAGCCTTGTAGATGCCATCTTTTTCGTCCGTATAGCCAAGAACAAAGGTTTTCCCGGCAGTCAGAACGGGAGTATCAAATTTGTCGTTGTAGTTTTTTGCGGACACTAGATATTTGGTTGGTTGCTCATATTGCGTTACCTCCCCAAGCGCCTTCCACTCCATCGCCGCCCCATCCAACAGCTTATCCAGATAGCTCATCCCCCTCACCCCTTACCTCCTTTTTTGCGGCTGCCCGTCTTGACCTGCTTTTCCAGCGCATTGATTGCTTTCAGATAGTCCGCCTCCACCGCCCCCAAAGTCCTTGTCTTGTACTTTTGCAATTCCTTCCTCGCCTTGTCTTCTGCTTGTATGCGTGACACGTTGCCTGCATTGTCCAGCACCTTTCGCCCAGCCGAGGCAAGAATGCGATCCAGTTCCCGCACGAAATCCGCCATACGCATCTCGCGCTCCTCGATGGCATTGAGTTCGGCCAAGTCAAAATAAGCGGCCACCAGGTTGTTCAGCACGCGAAGTTCCTGCTCGGTCAGGTAGTTCTTCGCGACCATTGCCTCGGCTTGGGTGGGCTGATTGCCGGTGAAGTGGGTCAGGCCTGCGAATGGCTTATCGCTGTCCACCCGCAGGTAGATCACTTCGCTGGCGGTGTGCCCGTGCGCGGCATAGTGCAGCTTGTTCTGGACTATCTTGAAGAATTGCAGGCTGGTGCCGCTTTGCGGGTCGTAGTCGGTGGCGGTCGCATACAGATCCAACACCTGCCGGTACATGACTTTTTCGCTGGAGCGAATATCGCGAATGCGATCCAGTAATTCTTTGAAGAAGTTTCCACCTCCTAAGTTTTTCAGGCGCTCGTCATTAAGTACAAATCCCTTTTTCAGAAATTCTTTTAGAATTCCGCTTGCCCATTGGCGAAACTGCGTGCCGCGCAGCGATTTGACGCGGTAGCCCACCGAGATGATGACGTCGAGGTTGTAATAATCTACTTGATAGTTTTTTCCATCAGCGGCAGTTGTTGCAAAATTTGCAACAACTGCCTCACGCAGCAATTCGCCATCATCAAAAATGTTTTTGATATGCCTTGAAATGGTGGATTTGTCGCGGTCGAACAATGTCGCCATCTGATCAATCGACAGCCATGCGCTGTCTTCGTCGAATTGTACGTTGACCGACAGCTTGCCATCATTGGCGTGAAAGATGATGGTCTGCTTTTCTGGCGTATTCATGCCTGATGCCCCTCAATTTCAGCCACGATTGCGTCGATTTCCGCGCGCAGCACATCAATTCGTCCCACTGTTGCCTTCAGTTCGGCATTGAGTTGGGCGATATCCACCACTTCGCGGGTGTCCTTTGCTTCCACGTAGCTGCTGACCGATAGGTTGTAGTCGTTACTGGTTATCGCCTGGTAATCGACCGATTTGGCAAGATGCTCCATATCGGCCTTGCTATCGAACATCTGCATGATCTGCTCGATGTGCTCATCCAACAGCACGTTGCTATTGGTTTCCTTCTTGAACAGCGCACTGGCGTCGATAAACTGGGTTTTGGTATCGGTCTTGTGCTTGGACAGCACCAAGATGTTGACGGCGATGGTGGTGCCGAAGAACAGGTTGGGTGCCAGCGCGATCACCGTTTCCACATAGTTATTGTCTATCAAGTACTGGCGGATTTTTTGTTCTGCGCCGCCCCGGTAGAAGATGCCGGGGAAGCAAACAATGGCCGCGCGGCCCTTGCCGGAAAGGTAGTGCAGCGCGTGCAGCACAAAGGCGAAATCGGCCTTGGATTTGGGTGCCAGCACGCCAGCCGGGGCGAAGCGATCGTCGTTGATCAGGGTGGGGTCGTCCGCGCCAATCCACTTCACAGAATACGGCGGGTTGGAAACGATGGCATCAAAAGGCTTTTCATCGCCAAAATGCGGGTCGCGCAACGTGTCGCCCAGCTGGATGTTGAACTTGTCGTAGTTGATGTTGTGCAGAAACATGTTCATCCGCGCCAGGTTGTACGTGGTGTGGTTGAGTTCCTGGCCGTAGAACCCGTCATCAATGATGTGCGCGTCGAAGTGCTTCTTGGCTTGCAGCAGCAGCGAGCCGGAGCCACAGGCCGGGTCGTAGATCTTGTTGACGCTGATCTGCTTGTGCATGGCCAATCGGGCGATCAGCTTGGAGACATGTTGCGGGGTGAAGAACTCGCCACCGGATTTGCCGGCATTGGCGGCGTAATTGGAAATCAGAAATTCGTAGGCATCACCGAACAGGTCGATGTGGCTGGCGTCGAAGCCGCCGAAGTCAAGCTCGGCCACACGTTTGAGCACGGCGGCGAGACGGACGTTTTTTTCCCTGACGGTGTTTCCGAGGCGATTGCTGGTGGTGTCGAAATCGGCGAACAGGCCCTTGATGTCGAGTTCGGACGGGTAACCGCTGGCCGAGCTTTCGATGGCAGCGAAGATGCGAGCCAAGTCGGTGTTCAGGGTTTCGTTGGCGTGGGCGCCGGCGGCCACGTTGGCGAATAACTGGCTGGGATGGATGAAGTAGCCTTTGGTCTTGATGGCGTCGTCCTTGATAGCCACAGTAATGACGCTGTCAGGGAGCTGAGCATAGTGAATGCTGTCATCACCACCCTCGATGTAACTGGCGAAATTCTCGCTGATGAAGCGGTAGAACAGGGTGCCGAGTACGTATTGTTTGAAATCCCAGCCGTCGACTGCGCCGCGTACATCATTGGCGATCTGCCAAATCTGGCGTTGCAAGGCGGCGCGTTGTAGGGTACTGGTCATAGGCTTGTTCCTGTTTCAATTTTGTCCGGTTCCGCTCCAGCATGATGCGTGAGCAAGATAGCTGGCGATTTCGTTTCGAATAGTTGTGCTTCAAAGCTCGTCAGCGGGCCCTCTCAATATCCGTGCGCGGTAGCTCGGCACAACCAGTAATTCAATCGCCGATGCTCTCGGCCGGGCATCACGAACACAGCGCTGCGGCGCAATCAGATCGTAATCCGCATGATGCGCCGCAGGTTGTTTATTCGGTCTAAACGCACAAATCGGCATCGCTGCGGCCTCTTGATGTGCCTTCACTTTCCAACACAAAACGTGCTGAAGATCGCCCCGAGCAGGTCATCGGGCAGCACCCGGCCGGTGATTTCGCCCAAGGCATCTTGTGCCAGGCGCAGGGATTCGGCGGCCAGCTCGATCTGCCCGGCCTGCAATTCTCGCTCTGCGCCGTGCAGCCATTCGGCGGTGGCTTGCAGGGCACGCACATGGCGGGCACGCGCGCTGAAGGCGCCCTCGCCGGCTGCCAAGCCGCGTTTGGCGATCTTAGCGATCGCGGCTTCAAGCTGGTCCAGCCCTTCGCCGCTGCGGGCGGAAACGCGCAGGGCATCGGCGTGAGCGGCGGGGTGTTGATCCGCATCGCCGATCAAGTCGGCCTTGTTGTGCAGCACGATGCGATGCGGCACGGCGGCCAATTTGCTCACCAACGCGGCAGCGGGGGCCGGGTCGCGGGCATCGACCACGATCAGGGCGAGATCCGCGGCGGCCAGTTCGCTGTGGGCGCGACGGATGCCTTCGCGCTCGATCGGGTCATCGGTTTCGCGCAGGCCGGCGGTATCGACCAAGGTCAGTTCGATGCCGGCGATATTTACTGCCTCGCGCAGCACATCGCGGGTGGTGCCGGCGATATCGGTGACGATGGCGCGTTCGTGGCGGGCCATCGCATTGAGCAGCGAACTCTTGCCCGCATTCGGCGGGCCAACGATCACCGCATGCAGGCCATCGCGCAGCCGTTGCCCGGCTTCGGCGCGCGCTAGCAAACCATTCAATTCGGTGCGGATGCCGGCGAGGGTGCTGCCAAGCCGCGCATCGGAAAGCGTATCCAGCGGCTCGTCGGCAAAATCGATGGCGGCTTCGGCCTGCACGCGCAGCGCCATGATCTGCGCGGCCAAGGCGTCCACTTCGTGCGAGAACGCGCCATCCAGTGCGCGCCGTGCCGCGCGGGCAGCCTGTGCGCTGCCGGCACCGATCAGGTCGGCAATCGCCTCGGCCTGGGCCAAATCGAGCTTGCCTTCCAGAAAGGCGCGCTCGCTGAACTCGCCCGGCCGGGCGGCGCGGGCACCGGCGGCGATCAACGCATCCAGTAATTGACGCAGCAACACCGGGCTGCCATGCGCCTGCAATTCGGCCACGTCCTCGCCGGTAAACGAGGCGGGGGCGCGGAAGGCAATGGCGATGCCGTCATCGATCAGCTCACCCGCACCATCGCGGAAACGGGCGTAAACCGCCTGCCGGATCGGCAATGCGCGTTGGCAAAGTGCTTCGGCGATGGCAATCGCACGCGGGCCGGACAGGCGCACGATGCCGACGCCTGCCGGGCCGGCAGCGGTGGCAATCGCGGCGATGGTGTCGCGGGCGGCGGGCGGCATCGGCATCGGCATCCTCCAAAGCATCGGGCCCGCGCATGGCGGGCCCGAGTGCAGTTACTTTTTGGCGGCGGCGGCCGGCTTGGCCGAGGTCTCGCCGTATTTCTTCAGCATGTACCACTGCTGGATCAGGCCCAAGCCGCCGTTGGCCACTTGGTACAGCACCAGACCGGCCGGCAGGAAGGCCAGCAGCACGCCGAAGATGACCGGCATCAGCTTCATCATCTTCTGCTGCATCGGGTCCATGCCCGGTGCCATCGGGGTCAGATGCTGGGTGGCGATCATGATGGCGGCGTTGAGCACCGGCAGGATGAAATAAGGGTCGCGCGCGGTAAGGTCTTGAATCCAGCCGATCCACGGCGCGTGGCGCAGTTCAACCGCTTCGGAGAGCACCCAGTACAAGGTCATGAAGATCAAAATCTGCGGGATGATCGGCAGACAGCCGCCCATCGGGTTTATCTTCTCGGTCTTGTACAGCTCCATCATCGCCTGCTGGAACTTCTGCCGGTCATCGCCATAGCGTTCTTTGAGCTGAGCCAGACGCGGCTGGAATTTGCGCATTTTGGCGGCGGATTTGTACTGCGCGTTGGACAGCGGGAACAGCACGATTTTCAGCAACACCACCAAGCCGATGATCGCCCAGCCCCAGTTGCCGATCATCTCGTGCAGCTTCGACATCACCCAGAACAGGCCTTGGCCCAGCACGGCGAAGATCGAGAAGCGGCTGTAATCGACGGCGCGGTCCAAACCCGGCACCTGTGCCGCGTTGATTTCCTCCACCAGCTTTGGCCCCACCCACAGCCGTGCGCTGGTGCTGACTTGCTGGCCCGGGGCCACGCTGAATTGCGGGCCGGTGGCGGCCGCCGAAGCCAGCGGACCGGCTTGATCGAGCGTATACAACGCCGGCTGATCGGCCTGCGGGATCCACGCGGTAAAGAAATGGTGTTGCAGCATCGCCAGCCAGCCGCCGCCGATGGTCTGGTTGATCTTGCCGTCACCCAGATAATCCTTGAACGGGCGGCGCTGGTAACCGCCATCCTTGCTCCACCACGTCGCGCCATTGAAGCTGTACGACTCGGGGTGGAACATGCTGGCTTCGATGCGCGGCGGCACGCGCGCCAATTGACGATAGATATAACCATTCCACGCGGTTGGGCTGCCGTTATCGACTTCATCGCGCACATCCACCACGTGGCTTGCGCGGTGCAGTGTGTAGATACGCTTGATGACCACGCCATCCGCGCCCTGCCAGACAAACGGCACTTCGATGCTGTCTGCGCCCTCGGCCAACACATAGCGGGCACCCGGCTCGGCCGGCACAAAGCCTTCGCGATGATTCGGCGCGGCGGCACCGTTCTGCCCCACCCAACCGCTTTGTGCCGCGTAGAAACGGGCCGGGTCGGCATCAAACAACGTCACCGGCGCGCTGCCGGATTGGCGGGTTTGCGGGTAGGTCAACAGATCGGCGCGGCGCACGCTGCCGCCATCGAGCTCAAGCCGCAGCACATCGGTCTCGACGCTGACCGTCGGGGCTATCGCCGCTTGCCCAGCCGGCGTGGTGGCATCGGCCACAGCCGCCGGCTGATTGGCCTGCGGGATGCCCGCCTTGTCACTGGCCGGGATCACCGGCGCCTGGCCCGGCACGATATCCGGGACGCTGGCCACAGCGGTGGCGGCCGGGCCCTGCGGTGCGCGCGCGGCCTGCTGCTCCTTGCCCCATTCCATCCACAACAGCGTCGCCACCATCAGCCAGGCGATCAGAAGGAAAACACGGGACTGGTTCATTCGGACATGCTCACATCGGGCCGGGCGCGCGGGGCAGCGCGGCAATCGGTGGATAAAGGGGAAACGCCGGGCATTGTGACCGCTGGATCGGTTCGCGGCAACGCACCGGATTTGTGCAAGAGCTGGGTGAAGGCCTCGGCCAGCGCCGAATTATCGAGTTTGGCCGCCGCCGGCTTGGCCACGATCACCAGATCGCCGGGCAGCAAACGATGCCGATAGTGGCGAAACGTTTCGCGCAGCACGCGCTTGATCCGGTTGCGCCCAACCGCGCGCGCATCGACTTTGCGTGATACCGCCTGCCCCAGCCGCGCATGGACGACATCAGCCGAAGGCGCGGCGCGATGCAGGGTAAATGCCGCATGGTGATGGCGACGCGCGTCCTCAAATACCTTGGAATACTGCGCACGCGAACGCACCCGCACCGTTTTTGGGAAACGGGCGGGTGCGGTGTCGTTCATCGCTATCGCTGCGGCGCGTGCGGTGGCAGGCGTCGCAAAGGCCATCGACTATCGCCGATGCCGCCGGGATCAGGCCGACAGGACCTTGCGACCCTTGGCACGGCGACGGGCCAAAATCTTGCGGCCGTCGGCGGTGGCCATACGGGCACGGAAGCCGTGGTCGCGCTTGCGCTTGAGGTTGCTGGGCTGGTAGGTACGCTTGGTGGCCATGTCAATGCCGTATAAGGTTGAAAAACAGAACCCGAAATACTATCGCGCCATCATGCCCCTGTCAAGCAAGCAAAAACACGCCGATTCCCGGCCACCGGCGCCGAGATGCTAATCTGGAACGTTCGCGCAGTTGCTTGCGCGCCCGCCCTTCGTACCCTGTCGTTCCGGTAGATCGCAATGAGCCTCAGCCCCGCCCCGTCCTTCCCACTGGCTGCCGATGTCTGGTTGCAATGCATGGACCGCCTGTCGGCGGAGCTGTCGATGGAAGAGGTACACACATGGCTGAAACCGCTGCAGGCGCGGGTGCAGGATGATTCGCTGTATCTGTTCGCCCCCAATACCTTCATCCTCGAAGAAGTGCGCGACCGCCATTTGCCGCGCATCCGCGAGCTGGCACCGCATTACGGCCGGATCAGCGCGGTGGAGCTGCAAATCGGCAGCCTGCCCTCGGCCAGTCCGCGGCCAGCCGCGGCCGGTCAGGCCACGCCAGCGGCCACGACCACCGATGCCCTGCCCTTCGATGGCAATCTGGATGATTATTTTCACTTCGAGAACTTCGTCGAAGGCCGCAGCAACCAGATGGCGCGCGCCGCCGCGATTTTGGCCGCGCAAAACCCCGGTGCCCGCGAGCACAACCCCTTGCTGCTCTACGGTGCCACCGGCCTTGGCAAGACCCATTTGATGCTGGCCGCCGGCAACGAAATCCGCCGCCTTGATCGCACCAAGCGCGTGCTCTACCTGCGCTCCAACGAGTTCTACAACGAGTTCATCAGCGCGCTGAAAGAAAACCGGGTCGATCAATTCAAGCGCCAATTCCAGAAGATCGACACCCTGTTGATCGACGATATCCAGTTCTTCGCCGGCAAAGACCGCACCCAGGAAGAGTTTTTCCACACCTTCAACATGATGGTCGATGGCCGCCAGCAATTGATCCTGACCAGCGACCGTTACCCGCGCGATGTCGAGGGGCTGGAGCCGCGGCTGAAATCCCGGCTCAACTCCGGCCTGTCGATCGCCATCGACCCGCCCGATTTTGAAACGCGCGCGCTGATCGTGCTGGCCAAGGCGCGTGAGCGCGGGGCCGACGTGCCAGAACAAGTCGCCACCATGATCGCCAAGCGCATGCATTCCAATGTGCGTGAGCTCGAAGGCGCGCTGAACTCGTTGGTGGCCCGCGCCAACCTGATGGGCCAGCCGATCACCATGACGTTTGCCGAGGACAGCCTGCGCGACCTGTTCCGCTCGCAGCAAAAAACCAATAGCGTGCCGAACATCCAAAAAGTGGTCGCCGATTACTACAGCCTGCCGCTGCGCACCATGCTCTCGGATTCCAAGAAGCGCACCATCGCCCGCGCCCGGCAAATGGCGATGGCGCTCTCACGCGAGTTGACCGGCCGCAGCCTGCCTGAGCTGGGCGAGGCCTATGGCCGTGACCACTCCACCGTACTCAATGCCTGCAAAGTGATCACCAAGCTGCGCGAGAGCGATGCCACGGTCAGCGAGGATTGGAACAAACTGATGCGCAAGCTGGCCGAATGAGCCGGTTGCACATATCTGTCGGTAAATTCTGTGGAAATTGTGGAAAACTTGTCGATATCGGCATGGTCAGAAATCCATCCACAGCCTATCGACAGCTTGAAGGGCATTGATCCACGGCTTTGATAGCCTGATATTTTCGTTATAAATCAATTAGTTACGCTTTAATTCCACGGTTTTTGGCGCTACCACCACCACCTCGTTTATAGTTTATACATCTTGTAAAAGCAGTCACCCAAGACTCACAAGGAACCCCCAACATGCGTTTTTCACTGCAGCGCGAAGCTCTGCTCAAACCACTTGCGCAAGTGGTCAATGTTGTCGAGCGCAGGCAAACCCTGCCCGTTTTGGCCAACCTGCTGGTTCAGGTTGAAGATGGCCGGATTTCCCTGACCGGTACCGATCTGGAAGTCGAGATGATCGCGCGGGCCGCCGCAGAAGATACCGAGACCGGTGAAACCACCATCCCGGCACGCAAGTTCTTCGATATCGTGCGTGCCCTGCCCGATGGCAGCAAGATCAAAGTCAGCCAAAGCGGCGACAAGATCAATGTGCAGGCTGGGCGCAGCCGGTTCAGTCTGGCCAGCCTGCCGGCCAATGATTTCCCTTCGATCGATGAAGTCGATGCCACCGAGCATGTGCAAGTGCCGGAATCCTCGCTTAAGGAATTGATCGATCGCACCGCGTTTGCCATGGCGCAGCAGGATGTCCGCTATTACCTCAACGGCCTGCTGTTTGATCTGCGCGATGCCAGCCTGCGCTGCGTCGCCACCGATGGCCACCGTTTGGCCCTGTGCGAAGCCCCGCTTGAGCAAGCCGGTCAAAAGCGCCAAATCATCGTGCCACGCAAAGGCGTGCAGGAATTGCAGCGCCTGCTGGAGGGCGGCGACCGCGTGCTGGACTTGGAACTGGGCCGTAGCCATATCCGGGTCAAGCGTGACGATGTCACCTTCACCTCAAAACTGATCGATGGCCGTTTCCCCGATTATGAAGCGGTGATCCCGATTGGCGCCGACAAAAAAGTCAGCGTGGACCGTGAAACCCTGCGTGCCGCCCTGCAGCGCGCAGCAATTCTTTCCAACGAAAAATACCGCGGCGTGCGGGTTGAAGTCTCCCCGGATCAGCTGCGGGTACAGACCAATAACCCCGAGCAGGAAGAAGCGCAGGAAGAAATCGAGGCCGATACCAAGGTTGACGGGCTGGCCATCGGCTTCAATGTCACCTATCTGCTGGAAGCATTGAGCGCCCTGCGCGATGAGCGCGTGGTGATCTCACTGCGTGATGCCAATTCTTCGGCCTTGGTGCAAGAAGCCGGCAATGACCGCAGCCGCCACGTCGTGATGCCGTTGCGACTCTGACGTGTTGATCGACCTGTTCCACGTGAAACACCACCGCCCGGCCAGCCCGGGCGGTTTTGCATGGGTTGCCCGGAGCGCTGGCTGATATGCGCATCCGCCGCCTCGACCTGCAGGCCATTCGTTCAATCGGGCAAGCCACTTTGGCGCCTTCGCCCGGTCTCAACCTGTTGATCGGTGATAATGGGGCCGGCAAAACCAGTGTGCTGGAAGCGCTGCATGTGCTGGGCTACGGTCGCAGCTTCCGTGGCCGGGTCCGCGATGGCTTGATCCAATCCGGCACGGACGCCCTGCACATCTACGTTGAATGGGACGATAGCGGCGACACCCCGCACAAGGCCGGCTTGCGTCATGCCGGAGGCGATTGGCAAGCACGGTTGGATGGTCAGGATGTCGCCATGCTGGGCGATCTCTGCGCGACGTTCGCTGTATCGATATTTGAGCCCGGTAGCCACGCATTGGTCTCTGGCGGCGGCGAACCGCGCCGGCGGTTTCTTGACTGGGGCTTGTTCCACGTGGAACAGCAGTATTTGGCGATGTGGCGCCGCTATATGCGCGCCCTCAAGCAGCGCAACGCTCTGCTGAAAGCCCGCGTGGCTGGCAACCAGCTCGATAGCTGGGATCACGAACTGGCTACCGCCGCTGAACCTCTGCATCGGCATCGGCTTGATTACATCCATGCGCTGGCCCCGCACCTGCAAGCCGTCACCGGACAACTCCTGCCCAGCTTCGGTATCGCCCGCCTTGATCTCGTGCCCGGCTGGAAACACGAGCTGATGCCGCTGGCTGATGCGCTGTTGATGGCGCGGGAGCGCGACCTGGCGCTGGGCCATACCAGTGTCGGCCCACATCGTGCGGATTGGCAGGTGAGCTTCGTTGCCCGGCCGGATCGTGAACCGTTTTCACGTGGTCAGGCCAAGTTGTTGGCTTTGGCCTGTTTGCTGGCCCAGGCTCGCCATTTGCACGCGGCCCGTGGCGAATGGCCATTGATGCTGTTGGATGATTTTGCCTCGGAACTTGATGCGCGGCATCGCCGCCTCGTGCTGGAAGAGCTATTGGCCGGTGGCGCGCAGGTATTTCTAACGGGCGTCGAGAAACCACCGGAGTTGGAGGGGCTGCCGGTGAAGGTGTTTCACGTGGAACAGGGTGTGGTGGGGCCGGGAACGGAAGGCTGATTATTGGTTTCGCTTCGGATGCGAAGAAGCTGTTGCTTTCTATCGATGTGCCGAAAAACTTTCAATGCGTCGGTGCTAAGCGCCACTCGGGACCGTACGCCACAGGGATGTGGCGTCCGAGCCCCCAAGGATGGGTTCACGGCGTGTCCCGTGGGGCGCTTAGCACCGGCGTATAGCGATGCACGTTCAGAAGCAGTAAAAACCATCGCTTCTATTCGCCCCAGCAACCCTGAACCGGAAACCGGCGCTCCCCCACGCCAAATGCTACAATTTCACATTGATTTTCCGCCTTCCGGCACCCATCTCATCGGTGCCCCACTGGAGTTCCCATCCGCATGACGGAAGCGACCGAGGCCCTGCAAGGCCAGCCGAATACCAATTACGATTCCAGCAAAATCACCGTGTTGCGTGGCCTCGAAGCCGTGCGCAAACGCCCCGGCATGTATATCGGCGATGTGCATGACGGCACCGGCTTGCACCACATGGTGTTTGAGGTGGTCGATAACTCGATCGACGAAGCCTTGGCCGGCCATGCCGATGATGTCTTCGTCACCATCCACGCCGATGGCTCAGTCTCGGTCAGCGATAACGGCCGCGGTATCCCGGTGGATATCCACAAGGAAGAGGGCGTCTCCGCAGCCGAAGTCATCATGACCGTGCTGCACGCGGGCGGTAAATTCGACGATAACAGCTACAAAGTCTCCGGCGGCCTGCACGGCGTCGGCGTCAGCGTGGTCAACGCGCTGTCCGACAAGCTCACCCTCGATATCTGGCGCGATGGCGGCTACCACCATCAAGAATTCAAGCTCGGCGAGCCGGTCGCGCCGCTGGCACGCATGGGCGATCAGGGTGACAAGCGCGGCACCACGCTGCGTTTTTGGCCCTCGGCCGATATCTTTACCGATACCGAATTCCACTTCGATATTTTGGCCCGCCGCCTGCGCGAATTGAGTTTTCTCAATTCTGGCGTGCGCATCACCCTGACCGACGAGCGCGGCGAGGGCGAGAAAACCACCTTCCAGTACGAAGGCGGCATTGCCAGCTTTGTCGAGCATCTGGCGCAGCTTAAAAACCCGCTGCACCCGCACGTGATTTCGGTCAGTGGCGAGCAGAACGGCATCACCGTGGACGTGGCCCTGCAATGGACCGACGCCTACCAAGAGACCATGTTCTGCTTCACCAACAACATCCCGCAGAAGGATGGCGGCACCCATTTGCAGGGCTTCCGCGCCGCGCTAACCCGCACCCTGACCAACTACATCGAACAAAACGGCATCGCCAAGCAAGCCAAGGTCACCCTGTCCGGTGATGACATGCGCGAAGGCTTGATCGCAGTGCTCTCGGTCAAGGTGCCAGACCCAAGCTTCTCCAGCCAGACCAAAGAAAAGCTGGTCAGCTCGGAAGTGCGCCCGGTGGTGGAATCAAGCTTTGGCCAACGGCTGGAAGAATTCCTGCAAGAACACCCGCACGAAGCCAAGGCGATTGCCGGCAAGATCGTCGATGCCGCCCGCGCCCGCGAGGCGGCGCGCAAGGCGCGTGACCTGACCCGGCGCAAGGGTGCGCTGGATATCGCTGGCCTGCCCGGCAAACTGGCTGATTGCCAGGAAAAAGACCCGGCATTGTCGGAACTGTTTATCGTCGAGGGTGATTCGGCTGGTGGCTCGGCCAAGCAGGGCCGCAACCGCAAGACGCAGGCGATTTTGCCGCTGAAGGGCAAGATTTTGAACGTGGAACGTGCGCGTTTCGACCGCATGCTCTCCAGTGCCGAAGTCGGCACCCTGATCACCGCGCTCGGCACCGGCATCGGTAAGGATGAATATAACCCGGATAAATTGCGCTACCACCGCATCATCCTGATGACCGACGCCGACGTCGACGGCAGCCACAT